>JAQURN010000085.1 GCA_028715585.1 Actinomycetota bacterium
TTATAGACGGGGTGGACATGGAGGATACAGAAGCTGGCGCGGTTTTTCGCTTCCCACTCGACGAAGTTTCATTACTCCAAAAAGGTAATCCCCTCTCGCTCCATGACTTCGGAGTAGCTGAGCTTATCACCACAGCAAAGCTTCTTGATTCTTGCCCATCTGAGATTGTTTTCTACGCCATACAGGTAAAAAATGTCTCTCTGGGGGAAGAGCTTAGTAGTGAGGTGGAATCCGCCGTAGATAAAGTTTGCTCGCTCATCCTAAAAGAGCTTACTTCCGAGTAAACAAGATTCCAAGTGCACTCACGGAGTTCCAGAAATATAGCTGAATATTTCTCCGATGGCGGTCTCTAAAACCTTTGCCACCTCTTCGTAGACTCCTTTTGGCATCCCCATGGGATCGGTAACGGAATATGGCTCTTTGCTTTCCCAGTCTGAATTTCTCTCCAATTCCCGGTATATCTCAAGGGCGCTATTCAACCTCTCGAGAGGACTTCCTCCGACAATTTGTTTTCCCCTTTTTCTGCCAACGCGCGCCGCTTCAGCCAGCTTCAAAAGCAAAACAGCACTTTGCTTGAAAGACGGTTCGAAGGTTTGGGCTATTCTCCTCAAGTGCCCTTCCTCCATCGCCACCATCAGCGAATCAATTGAAACATCCCCCAAAGCTCTAGCGCGGTGGGCGCTTATGTCTATCCCCCTTTCCCTCATCACCAAAAGTGCCTCAGCTGTGGGGGGTTCCCCTGGATAAGCCGAGGTCCCGCATGAGGAGATTTTCACCTCCCTCGCGAGTTCCGGATAGGTCTTACGAATCAAATCCTTCGCGATTCCCTCCGCCATCGGGCTCCTGCACAAATTCCCAGTGCAAACGAAGAGAATCTTCAAATTTCCTCAATCCTCCTGATTATTACCTCGATTATTTCCCGCCTCGAAATGGCTCCCTCCCTCAAAACTCGAATACCTCTTTCCAGGTCGTCATGCCTTTGTGGAGAGGTAAGTGTCCTCGGGAAACCCGTAACGTCAACTACAGTCGAGGCTTTGCCAAGAGGGCTCAAACCTCCGTCCACCACGAAATCGACGGCGCTGGTAATCTTTTCATCTATTTCCCCGATGGAGCGAGGAGCCAGCTCGCCGGGCAGGTTGGCACTTGGAAGGACGATGATGCCAGCTTCACGGATAATCTGGAGGCAAAGGGGATGATTGGGCATTCTCACACCAATGCTCTTTTCGTCTTGGAAAGGAAGTGAGACTTCTTTTTTCTCTAGTACTATCGTTAGCGGGCCTGGCCAGAAAGCCTCCGCAAGCCAGTTCGCAGGGGGTCTGTCCAGAAAGGCAATTCTTTCCGCGTCTTCGAGACGTCCCACCTGAACAGGAAAGGGCTTGTGAGCCGCTCTTCTCTTTATCTCCACAAGCCTGGAGACTGCCTCGGGGTCTTCCGCAAGGCATGCGATTCCATAGACGGTATCGCTTGGGATAATCCCAATCGAACCTTCTTTGAGAAAATTGGAAACTCGGTCTATCTCAAAGCTGCCAAAATCCCCATCGCTCACGTCAATGAATTTCATTCCTCTACCCCGTGAAACAAGCGCGAACGACCCGCGGTTTGCCGGCAAGGTCAGGGAAAACGCTTATTTCCTCCCAGCAGGCTCGGTCTAGAAATTCTCTCTTCACCTTCTCCCAATGGCTCTCATCAACCTCGATAACAAGCCAACCTCCCCCAGCAAGGCGGGAAGGGGCAAGCTCGATTATCCCTTTTATTACATCGAGCCCTTCTAGACCCCCATCGAGAGCAGCCATCGGCTCGAATTCCCTTACCTCTACCATTAGCTCGCCGAGCCTTCCCCTGGGAACGTAAGGGGGATTGGAAACGATGGCACGGAACTTCTGCCTTTTCCCAGAATCCAGCGCATCGAAAAGGTCTCCCTCAATGACCTCTACCCTTCTTTCCACAAAATGATGGCAGGCGTTTTTCTTCGCAAGTCGAACCGCCGCCTTTGAAATATCGGTGGCAATTACCTTCAGGCATGGTCTTTTGAGAGCAAGCCCGATAGCCAAGTTCCCGCATCCAGTGCAAAGGTCGAGAACTTCACCCGTTTCGCCTATTACCTCGAGGGCTTTTTCCAGCAAAACTTCTGTCTCCTGTCTAGGTATGAAAACGCCGGGCTCTACCTCCAGCTCCACGCCAGCAAAACAGACGTTCCCTAATATGTACTGCAAAGGATAGCCGAGGCTCCGCTTGGCAACGAGGTCCATAAACCGCCTTGCCTCTCCCATGGTCATCTCTGCCTGCGAATTGGCATACAGCCACGCCCTCGAAAATTCTAGCGTCTTGCCTAAAAGAAGCTCCGCGTTAACGAGTGGGCTTTCGATAGAGTAATTTTCCAGAAGCCCCGTGGCACTTTTGAGGGCATCGCCTATCTTCAAGATTCTCCCACCTCCCTCAGAAGCCTCGATTTTTCCTCTACCGCCAGTGCCTCGATGATTTCCTCCAAATCTCCCTCCAAAACTTCGTCGAGTTTGTGGAGCGTCAGCCCTATTCTGTGGTCGGTGACCCTTCCCTGTGGGAAGTTATAAGTTCGTATCTTTTCGCTTCTCTCTCCACTTCCTACCTGCATTCTTCGCTTCAGAGCTTCCTTTTCCGCCTGCTCTTTTCTCGCTGCCTCCAGAAGACGAGCTTTGAGTATCCTCATCGCCTTCTCTTTGTTCTGCAGTTGAGATTTCTCGTCCTGGCAGCTCACGATAATTCCCGATGGTATGTGGGTAACCCGAACCGCTGAATCAGTCGTGTTCACCGATTGCCCGCCAGGACCACTCGAGCGAAAAACATCTATCCTTAAATCAGAGGGGTTTATCTGAATATCGACTTCGGATGGTTCAGGAAGAACTGCCACAGTCGCAGTCGAGGTGTGAATCCTGCCACCGGACTCCGTCACGGGAACCCGCTGGACCCTGTGCACCCCAGATTCATATTTTATGCGTGGATAGACGCCCCTTCCCTCCAGGGAGAAGATAACCTCTTTGAATCCACCCATATCGGACGGGTTAGAAGAGAGCACTTCCATCCTCCAATTTTGCTTTTCGGCATACTTTGAATACATCCTAAATAAATCCCCAGCAAAGAGAGCCGCCTCCTCGCCCCCAGTTCCAGCTCTTATTTCCACTATGACGTCCCTATCGGCATACTCTTCGGGCGGAAGCAATAAGAGTTTCAATTTCCTTGAAAGTTCCTCGGTCAGGCGGCTGAGTTTTTCTTCCTCTGATTTCAAAAAATCTACCATTTCTTTTTCTCGCTCTCGCTCGAGCATCTCTCTCACATCGCTGAGCTCTTCCTTCGCGGACTTGTATCTCTCATAGCATTGGACAATCCTCTCCAGGGAAGACCTTTCCTTGGCAAGATCTTTGTAAACGGAAATGTCAGTGGTAGCAGAGGGATTTGCCATCTGGCTGGTGATTTCATCAAATCTTTCTTTCATTGCCTCGAGTTTTTCAAACATTCCTGACTTCTCCATGCTGTCCACAACCAATCTTTCGAGATAGAACTTATCGCTTTGTCGTAAACTCTCAGATGGACCCCGGACTGGATTGCAAAAAGGAAAAGACAAACTTGATTTCGCCTTAAAAAGATTCCGCGCGCTCTAAAAAGGAATCGAAGGGGGTCTTGGGGAGAGAGAATCTGAGCTAGTATTCGCCGCTTAGCCCAGTTTCCTTTTTTTCCTGGAGATGGGTCGCGTACCGCTTCTTGAAACGCTCAACCCGTCCTCCAGAGTCAACCAACTTTTGCTTCCTCGAATAGAAGGGGTGGCAACTAGAGCATATCTCAACGTGTAGCTCTGGCTTGGTTGACCTCGTCTTGAAGGTCGTCCCGCAAGAACATTTCACTATAGTCTCCATGTATTCAGGATGTATGTCCTTCTTCAAATCGTTTCCCTCACTCTTTTAGAATCAGGAGGTAGTAAAGCCTCTAAAATCGATGGTAACATACCGCGCGCTGGCATGCCAGCCGACTTCAGACAAGTTTTTCTTCCACAGTTTCAATTGCCCCCCGGAGTTTCACAGCGAAAGCTCCCTCGCTTCCGTCTTCCTCTGTTCTGAGGAGCCCTTTTTTGACCCTTTGCTTCTTCACGGGGTAATAGGCGTAAGCGGGAAGCGCACCCGGGTAGCCCTCCTCGACTTGGGCTCCAAGCTCTCTTCCCCAGAAGAAGGGGACAGAAGGATTTTGACATGGGTTGCCATTGCTGAACCAGGTGGTAAAAGAACGAGGTTGTATCTGTATAGAGTATATGGTGTTACTCACAGCCAGCTCGATGAAAAACTTGCCCAGCTCTCCCCTCTTAAGATGGTTCTTCAAATTCCAGGGGTGAGCGCAAATGGTGGAATCGTCAATTTTTTCCTCCCACGGCTCTCTCTCGATTCCGAACTCACGGAGGAGAGAGTAGTCGGGAACATGGTCGGAGATAATGGTCTTGGCGGTAAGTGGATCTATCCTTCCTTGATTTTCTCTCAAGAGGTACCATATTCTGCCAAGTCTCGAGTAAGAACCGGTTATATCCTCCTGAATGGTTGGGTCGGGGGAACCGGTCAAGCTTCTGTCAAGGAACTGATGGTGGTTTGTGGCAGCGATGATTCCTTCACCTTCCGCCCTCTGGCAGTGGAAATAGTTGTGGGAATACTCAAACACCGCAATATCTCCCTCTTTGTCAGCCCATAGGGTGTTGAAATTAAAGAAGATGGCAACATTGAATCCTTTTGTTGCCTGTCTTGGAACTCCCCTGTAAAGCTTTTCCGTCTCCCTGACCGTCGAACAGGTCTCCATCGCCCTATTGTTGAGTTCGAGAGGTCCCACTCCCTCTCCGCGGTCGGTAAGTCCAACTGCGTTCGCAACGCAGGTGAGCCCACTGGCGTTCAATATGCCAAGCCCTCCCAACCCAGGAACCCCTATGGATAGATAAGGAATGGTCCCCTCTACGTCATGAATAAAAAAAGGAAACCTCGCCCTTCCAATCTTCGGCAAGGGGAAGGTGTCAACATTCCAGGAAACCATTATTTCGCCGTCCCTGGTTGCCGGGGGACGAGCGCCAAAAGTAGTGCAACCGTGAAAAAAGAGGTTTTGGAAAGCCATCCTAATAACAAAGAAATCCTCGATATCGAGCCCCAACCCCTTGGCCTCTCCCCTTATCTCCTCGAAAGATGAAGGGGCTTCTCTTTTGAGGAGGTCGAGATTCTTTCTCCGCTCCCGCAATACTTCCTCAAGATAGGCGGTTCGGCGCAAAAGCGAGGATAGAGGCTTCACAAACCTCCTTCCCCACCTTCCAACTTCATATCCCCACTCAAAGTGGTTCTTTCCATAGAAATGCAAGGGCTTTGGGTAAGGTCGTGGAAGTTCGTTGGCCAGGGGAGTGCTTCCCAAGTTCTCGCTGGCAGGCAAACTTACTTTCGGCTCGTCTTCGAAGCGTTCTCGCATAGCTGAATCCTCCTCGGTTAAAGTTAATCTTCCAGAAGAGCAACCTCTTCTGCTCGCCCAAGTGCTGGACAGGAAAATTCCTCGAGGGCAATAACCCATATCAAGGCGATGTAAATCATACCTCAAACAAGTCGTTTGTGGAAATAGATGGAAAATAGCGGTTAGCCCAGACGAGCTTGTTCTTTCACCTGCGTCAGGAATTGCTCGTTGGTCTTGGTCGATTTAATCCCGTTGATTAGCAGCTCAATCGCGGCAGCAGGCTCGAGTGAGTGAAGCAGCCGCCTGAGTTTCCACACCTGGGCGGCCTCCTTTGGATCCAGGATGAGCTCTTCCTTCCTGGTGCCAGACTTTTCAATATCGATTGCGGGGAATATCCTCTTATCGGCAAGTTTTCGGTCGAGGTGCAGCTCCATGTTGCCGGTCCCTTTGAACTCCTCGAAAATTACCTCGTCC
>JAQURN010000086.1 GCA_028715585.1 Actinomycetota bacterium
TGATGAGATTGGTATCCGGCTCCACAATCCCCACCCAAGCCATTTTGAACCCTCCCTCCTCAACGAGGATACGGCAAATCTCCAGATACAACTCCTGGGGCTCCGCAGCCTTTGCCGCCGCCCTTCCGGCCAGGCGAAGAACCGAGTATAGCCTTTGCGCGCGACGAAGTCCCCGCTCCATCGCCTCTTTGTTATCGGTTACTTCCCCCATCTGAGACCCTTTCCGCAAACGAGAAACATCAAAAAGCCAAGTGGAGCCGGCGCGCGGATTCGAACCGCGGACCTGCTCATTACGAGTGAGCCGCTCTGCCAACTGAGCTACACCGGCATTTAGCAATGAAAATAAAAAATTTTGCCTCGGAGCCTATTCAAGATTATAAGCAAAAATGGATATGCCTGGGAGAGGTGATTTCGGTGATTGCCGCGTGAAAAGCGAAGGGACTTTACTCATATCATAGCGAATATGAAGGCTGCGGTAATCTCGGGTCACGGCATAAAAAAACCGCAACCCCTATCCGAGGGTCGCAGACTTTCGGTCGCTTGCTTTATGTCAGGGTAAAGCTATAGCGGACACTCTTTCTCAGAGGGGCCACCAGAGAACTCGCGAAATTGCTCTTACGGCTTTGCCTGACTTCATCATATGTAAGGTGAAAGACAGCCCGAAAACGCGGATATGTTTAATTTAGACGGCAACGCACCAATTGATCTTGCTACGGTCTAAGTCCCGTACACCAAGACTCAAGCTAGAGGTCCCCACCGATTATGTCTCCGGTAGTGGCGTCAACCGATTTAACCCCAAGCAATGGAAAGTTCACCAGGCGAGGTTCCCACCGATTATGTCTCCGGTAATGGCGTCAACCCACACTTCCATGAACATATCTTCGCCATCCAGAGCCCGGACGAGCCAAGCCAGGCGGTTCTTCCGTTCAATAATGGGAGTCATTCCCTTGCTGGCTTCTTCCGCCAGCTTGTCACTGAAGTTCCAGTTCGGAATCACGTAGGCCAGAGTTGCCGATGTGGGTACCTTTATCTTGTCGTAGCGAGCAACAGCCTCGGGGACATCATTAAAAACTTGCTTCATGTGCTCTATGCGGTCAACGATAATGCCCCTTGCGAGGGAAGCTGCCTGTTCCTCTTTTATGCGGGGCTTCACATCCGAGCAATCTTCTGCAATGTCATTTCGACCCATGTTTATAAGAAGGCCATCCGCCCTCAGCATTAAGCAAGCAGCAGGTTGCATGTAATATGGGATACCGGATTTGGGAGCCCGCTTCGCATCAATCATGTAAATATCGACACCGGTTGGACTTCCACGCTGCGCGGTAATGGAATAGCCAACATTCTTCGGGCGTTTAAGGTTATGCGAATCCGCAAATGATGTAGATAGCTCTTGAAGTTTGCGCAGCAGCACTTTTGCCTTCTTTATTGCTTCATCTTTAGGGATGGGAATAACTTTGACATTAGGGTCATCATATGGACCGAGGTTTTGAAGGTCAAGGATTGTGCAGTCTTCTGTCTTGATGGAGACAAATAGGCCTGGGCCAGATATCCTCATTACATTAGAGCCCTTGCCGGTTTCGAAGACCTTCTCCACTTTAATCGAGGCAACGTCCTCACGAGGGATAGGCTGTTCCTCTGGGAAAACCACCTGCCTACACAGCACATAGAATTCACGCGCAGCCTGTTCATCTATTTCCCTGTTTTCTCCCGTGTCGACAGGGTCTAAGAGTACCTCTCCCTCTGTTTTTACAAGCTTTACCCCATCAGCGGGCTCCCTCGATGGCGGTTTGCCTCTAACTGCAAAGACATATGCGCCACCTATTCCAAGAAGCACCACGATGACGCAGCCTATAGTTAAGTATTTCCATTTTTTAATCAATTTAAAGCCTCCTCGTCTTTTTCCAAGCAATCGCCTACTACATTAGACGCAGAAAGACCTTCTTTGGTTCCCTCTAGGATGCTCAAGGATAAACCCCACTCCAATTGCGATCTCCATAGAATCTAAGCTGGGGTACCCACCCTTCATATCCGTTAACATTTAAGTTCGCAATCGCGTTATCCCAGGCGTTACCCATTTTCCAGCCATTGCTTGCGAGTGCTATCCAGAATCCGTATTCGTAGAAATAAATCTGGTTGCTGTAGCTATCACCCGCCACGCCAACAAAGGATGTGCGACTACCATAACCTTGGGCAATCGGAGGAATCCCAAAGGTTCTTGGCCATTCTGCTTGATTATTCATTTGAAAGCAGGGCCATAACTCAACAAATGGTATTTTATGGTTACGATATTGGTTGCATAGGTAGCAGGAGATAGTTTCGCCGGGCTGACTTTTAAACCATGGATTGGGATAATTTATGCCCCCATGCGAAACAACTCGCCATAACCTTGCATTCGTATTTCTAAGGGTGCCATTCAGCACATTATTCCAGGTGAAGTCATTTCTCCAGTAATACGTGGTCGAGTAGTAAAGTTGTTGGGCGTACGTATTGACGAGCCAACCCGTTTGAGAAGCAGGATGAGTTAAATGCTCCCAGTCATAATCATAGATCACGTATTGCTTCATTTGCCCAGATGAGAAGGCAGGGCTTAGAGGAATCATCGTTATTGCAAACACCAACAGAAAGATGGGAATTCGCCTCAAGAATGAACTTCTGTTGCCTACATGAGGGTGCCCCTTCACGGGTATCCCCTCCTCTTAAGCCCTTAAGTATGGCTTTATGTCAGGGCAAAGCTATAGCGGACACTCTCTATGAGAGGGACCACCAAAGAATTCGCGAAATTGCTCTTTCTGCTTTGCCTGACTTCATCATATGTAAAGTGCAGCACCGCCCGAACGATTTGTCAGCCATTATATCGCCAGCGGGAGCGGGCATGCGGATTGTTTCTGAACATTCCCGACAAAATCCTGCGACTAATTGTTAGTGTTTCACACCTTTGACCCCGCTCCGGAAAGCAGGGGTAAATGCCCCGTGGAGGAAAGGAGCGAGGCAATGGAAAAGAGTGTCTAACGTCAACTGCTTCCGAGTTGAGCGACATCTAGAATTAAGGCCTCCTAGCCCCTAGGGGGGCAGGCGCTTACCTTGCTTGTGTTTTGCCTACTTTGCTTATCGCACCCGAGACTGCCAACAAGCCCTTTCGCGCCATATACTCATTCGATTCTGGTGGCGGTTCCTTTGTGTTTAAGATGAGAAATCCAGGGCGAAGGGGAGAATCTCACAAAAGATGTTCGGGCACCGTTCCCTGTAGCCTGCGGATGGATTCGGTGATTTCTTTCTCCAATTTTTCTTCCGCTTCCTTTCCTTCCTCGCTAGAAGCAACTCCCCGGAACCGCCCTTGCGCTTCGAGGTACTCCTTTATGGGCTTCTTCTTCACCGTCCCCTCGATGATGTGCTTCGTAACAGAGGTGAAGGATGTCTTGCCATTCTCGTGCTCATATAGAAGCCACATGCCGGTTTGTACTGACATTCTGCTTATCTCGATGAGCTTGTTTGATGGGAATTTCCAGCCTGGAGGACACGGCGCCAGAAGCTCGATGTATTTGGTTCCCTTTATCCTTGTTGCTTTGCTAATCTTGTGAAAAAAATCGAGAGGGTAGGCAAGCGAAACTGTCGCTACGTACGGCACATGATGAGCAATCATAATCTGCGCTATATCCTTTCGTGGTTGCACCTTACCCGCAGGCGTTGTAGTGGTCCATGCCCCCAGGGGCGTGGCTCCGCTCCTCTGGGTTCCCGTATTCGAATACATCTCGTTGTTGTAGCAGAGATATATAAAGTCTGTCTCCCTCTCCGCTGCCCCTGATAGAGACTGAATTCCTATGTCGTAGGTCCCTCCATCGCCAGCCCAAACCAATATGGTAGGCTCTTCCTCTATCTCCCCTCGCTTCTTTAACACCTCTATCGCCGCCCTTACGCCAGAAGCGCTTGCGCCTCCTGTGGCAAACGCGACGTTCAAAAGGGGGAGGTTGATTGACGAATATGGGTAGGAACCCTGGAGAACGGATGTACATGACGCGACAACAATCAGGATGGTGTTGGAACCACATGCCTTGAGCGCAATTCTCAGTCCAAGGCTAGAAGGGCATCCCTGACATGCCGCGCTTCCCGCAAGAAACAGCTCTTCTTCTGGAAGGTCCTTATAGCTTACCAGCTTCCCTCTCCTCCATTCGCGCCCATCATGAAACCTCTCTCTTGAAACGCTCGAGCATCTCCCGCGTCACCTTGTGTGCGTCAGTGACATGTGAATCCCTCCAAGATTCCTCTGGGAGTTTCCTATCCCAAGCATCCATCGCCGAGCGGGCTATCAACTTAAAGGTTACGTCTCGCCCCCCCAATCCAACTATAATGCCCCAGGCAGGCATATCAACGTGACCATATATCGCGGCTTTTGTCTCATTGAAGAGAACCCCTCCAATGCCGTAAGAACAGTCACGGTCTATAACCAACAAGTCCTTGCAACCCAGGCACGCTTTCCTTATTTCTTCCACAGGAAACGGCCTCAAGAAGCGGACACGGAGAAGTCCAGCGCGATAGCCCGCGTTGCGGAGCTCATCCACCGCTACCCTCGCTTCAGCGGCAATACTACCCATGGCAATTATCAAGTGGTCCGCGTCCTCTACCATGTATTCGTCAACGAGATCCCCGTGCCACCGCCCAAAAACATCCCTGTAATCGGATGCCACCTTTCTTATCACGCCCTTCGCGTTTTGCTGACCCTCGTGCATAGATTGCCTCGTCTCGCTAAAATCGTCGGGATACACCACCGATCCGTGCGTAGCGGGAATGCGGGTATCGAGCTTCCAGATTGGCTTATAAGGAGGCAGGAATCTATCTACCTCTTCCACCTCTGGTACCTCCACGCCCATATATGTATGAGACAAAACAAATGCATCCATGTTGAGCATGAGTGGGAGCGAGACAGATGGGTCCTCGGTTATTCGATAAGCCTGTATGAGCGTATCCACAACTTCCTGGTGAGAGGAAACATAAACCTGCATCCACCCCGTGTCTCTCTGGCTTATCGAATCCTGGTGGTCACACCAGATATTCCATCCTGGGCCAATAGCGCGATTCACGTTCACCATCACAGGGGGGACGCGTAATCCGGCCGCGTAGTGAAGCATTTCATGCATGTAGGCGAGACCATGAGCACTGGTCGCGGAGAATGCCCTGGCGCCGGTTATGGAGGCAGCAATGAGAGCCGCGCACGCGCTGTGCTCAGACTCCACAGGTATGTACTCCACATCCATCTCCCCTGAAGTAGCGAGGTCAGCTATTTTTTCTATCACCTGTGTCTGTGGAGTTATGGGATAGGCAGAAACAACCTCTACTCTCGCCGAACGCGCCGCAAGAGCCACAAGGTGGTTGCCCGTCTCTAAAACCTTCACCACTTTTCCTCCTTCACCATCGTTATGGCTTCCCTTGGACATTCTTGGGCGCATACTCCACAGCCTTTACAATACTCGTAGCCAATCTCGATGCCATCCTTTTCTATACAAGCTTCGGGGCAATACACCCAGCACAACAAGCACTGGTTACATCTCTCCTCGTCTTTCACGGGCCTGAATACCCTCCACTCCCCTGTTTTGCCTGAAGAACCTCTCTTCGGCTTGGAGAGCGAAGTAATGAAGCCAACGATGTTTTTCTCGCTATTCACTGACTGACACCTCGTAACTCACCGCCTGCGTTTCCTCGAAACCACGAAGGGCCACCTTGGCATTGTCGTCACCCTTTCTGCCTTTTCCAACGATTTCCGCAATTTCTCGCGGTCCGGCAACTTTCGATTGCCTTATCACCGCGCCAAGGAGAGGGATGTTAACCATGGGCATGCCTTCTATTTCCAACCCAGCTTCTAGTGCAATGCTGGTAGCATCGATAAAGTTAATCTCCCTCTTTAGCTGTGAGGCAA
>JAQURN010000087.1 GCA_028715585.1 Actinomycetota bacterium
GATGCTCCGGTCGCTCCGAACCCTGGTTGAGGAAATGCACGAGGTGGCGGAAGAGGTCGCGAACTCCAGCAACTTGGTCGCTTCGGTGGCGAGGGAAACGAGCGAGGGAGGTCAGGCGACAGCAGCTACCGTTTCGGAGCTTGCGAGAGGTGCCGAAGACCAGGTGAGTTCGATTACTGATGCCTCTGCGACGCTAAGCCAGATGAACGAAGAGATAGCTCGGCTTGATGAGGCTGCGCTCGAGGTCGCTGAATATAGCCTAAGGGGCAAAGAGTCCACTGAAAAGGGTGCCGAAGCAGTGGAGACCGCGACCAGCAAGATGGCTACCGTGGTCGAAACGGTCGGGGCTAGTACCTCCGCGGTCAGGGAGCTCGGGGAGATGTCGGAGCAGATTGGATTGATTGTGGATGTCATAACAGACATAGCGGACCAGACCAATCTCCTTGCTCTAAATGCCGCCATCGAGGCAGCCCGGGCGGGGGAGCACGGGAAAGGGTTTTCCGTTGTCGCGGGGGAGGTAAGGAAGCTCGCAGAGGGGTCGGCGAAAGCGGCAAGCCAGATATCTGGGATTATCCGCGAGATACAAAAGGTAATTGGTGATATAGAAAAGCGGATGGAGAAGAGTGCCAACGAAGCCGAGGAAGGCGCGCATGTCGTTGGGGAAGCTGGGGTCTCGCTCGAGCGAGCCAAGGAGGTCGTGGATTCCATAAGCGCGAGAACCCAAGCTATATCTGAAGCCATAGAAAGCCTTGCCTCTGGCAGCAAGCGCGTGGTCGAGATTATGGAGGGAATCGCAAGTATATCCGAGGAGTCTGCTTCGAGCACCGAAGAAGTTTCCGCGACCATAGAGGAACAGACGGCATCCATGGAGGAAGCGTCTGCGGCGGCGGCTGAGCTCGCCGAAGCAGCGGCGAGACTCAAGAAGCTCATAGAAGGCATAAAGACAAGGTAGCCAAGGCAGCGGAGGGATTATGGAGAGAGAAGGCATAGAACGCAAAGGTTTCTTTGACCGCGAGATGCAGATGGTTGCCTTCAGAGTTGGCAAAGAGGATTTTGCGGTTGACGTGATGAAGGTCGAAAGCGTCATACCCATGGCCGATATAACCAGAATGCCTCGCGCGCCGGAGTTCGTGGAGGGAATAATAAATCTCAGGGGACAGATAATCCCCTTGGTTGATCTGGCGAAAAGGCTGGGCATCGAACCTGGACCCCGCACTGAATCCACGCGAATAGTGGTGGTGGAATCCGGGGGCGTGAAAGTGGGGTTGATTGTCGAGTCACCCGAGGTGGTGAAAGTTTCGATGGAAGACCTCGAAGCAAGCCCTGGGCTGGTTGCCAGTGATGTTGAGTCGGCTTTCATAAAGGGGATAGTGAAACTGTCCGAGCGCCTTCTCATTGCCCTTGATGTGGACAGAATCCTAACCGACGAGGAAAAAGATGGAATCGATAGAATCGAGAAGGGCTAGGAAACATGAACTGGTTGGTTTCGCAAGGAGGAAATAGATAATGGCTCCCACCGTTCTTGTTGTGGATGACGCACTTTTCATGAGGATGATGATAAAGGACATCCTCACTAAAGACGGGCTGGTCGTGGTTGGAGAGGCAGAAAATGGCCTTGAAGCTGTGGAGAAGTACGCGGAACTTAAGCCTGATTTGGTGACGATGGACATAGTCATGCCGGAGATGGATGGGATAGAAGCGGTCAGAAAGATCATAAAGGCAAACCCCGACGCGAAGATACTCATGTGCAGCGCGATGGGTCAGCAACCCTTGGTTGTGGAGGCCCTCGAGGCTGGAGCAAAGGACTTCATCGTGAAGCCATTCCAGCCGGCAAAGGTGATAGAGGCGGCCAGGAAGGCACTGCGCGATGAGGGATGAGCGTGAACGAATGCTCAGGGCGCGTGTGTATGGCTGCGTATTGACGGAGAAGCGAACGTGAGCAGCGAGAAGGTATCAGTTCTCATCGTTGACGATTCTGCCCTGGCAAGGCGACTCCTTTCGGGCATGATATCGAGCGATCCGGAACTTGAGGTTGCGGGTGTGGCTCGAAATGGGATTGAGGCTATTTCCATGACGAAAAAGCTAAATCCCGACGTTGTTACCATGGATGTTTTGATGCCAGAGATGGACGGGCTCGCTGCCCTTGAATACATAATGAAGAAGTCCCCCCGGCCGGTAGTAATGATTTCCGCGCTTACAAAGGAGGGAGCTATTTTCACCTTAAGGGCGTTGGAGTTGGGGGCGGTTGATTGCATTGCCAAGCCTGACCAGTTTCTCCTCTCCCAGAGCGGGGCGGTGGACGAGATTCTCGGAAAGATAAAGGCTGCGGCGAGGTCTAGGGCGCGTGAAGTCTGGGAAAGGACGAGGGAAGAAAAGCCCATCCGGAAGTTCAAGAAGGCGAGGGAGAAGATACGGGGAGGGAGGATTTTTGTGATAGGAGCTTCTGCGGGCGGCCCAAAGGTTATTTCCGAAATTTTGCCCGCGCTTCCAGCTGACCTCCCGGCTCCCATGGTTCTTGTTCAGCATATCCCGGAGGCGTTCACTCGCTCTCTGGCGGAGAGGCTGGACGCAAAATCTAGCATCAAGGTGAAGGAGGCGGAGCAATCGGAGGAATTAAAAGAAGGGGTGGCATTGGTTGTACCTGGGGGGAAAGACCTCGCATTCGAAAGGGTTTCGCCGCAGATTACCAAGGTGAGGCTCATTCCCACTTCGATGAAGCACGGAGCAAGCCCAGTTATAGATGTGACTATGGAAAGCGCGGCTGAGGCCTATGGCTCGAAAGCCGTAGGGGTTCTTCTTACTGGCATGGGGAGTGATGGGGTCGAGGGCCTTGCGGCGATAAAGCGTGCCGGCGGCGATACCGTTGTCCAGAATGAGGACAGTTGCCTCATATTCGGAATGCCCAAGGTTGCGATAGAGAGAAAGCTTGCCGGGGAAGTTCTGCCTCCACAGAAAATTGCTCAGGCAATAGTCGAGAAGGCATGAACTCTCTCGAGTGGCTTTCGAATGATTTTGGGGCAGGTGAGGGACATGGATGTTTCTCAATATAAAGAGTTGTTTGTAACTGAATCGCAGGAATACCTGGCTACCTTGAACGAACAACTTCTCGAGCTAGAGAACGACCCGGATAACTTGGAGCTCGTTACTGAAATTTTCCGTGCTGCTCATACACTCAAGGGGATGTCGGCTACCATGGGCTATGACCAGCTTACCGGCCTTGCCCATGAAATGGAGAACGTTCTAGATCAGCTTCGATCTGGAGAAAGAAAAGCTACTCCAGAAATTATGGACATGCTGTTCTCTTGCCTCGATACCCTGGGGGCAATGGTGGAGGACATTGCTCGAGACGAGCCGGGGTCTATTGACGCGAGCCAGCTTGTTTCTGCCCTGAGGACATTGAGGAAGCCTGTCCCGGCTGTGGCTCCCGAAGCTGACACGGCGGCGCACACTCCTGGTGGGAAGAGGGGAACGGAAGAAGCTAGTGAGGCTTCGCTGACCGCGAAGGAGGGAACGGCGGCGCAGAGGGGGGAAGGAGAGCTAGAACTAGACGACGAGTTGAAGCGCAAGTATGGAGCTATTCCGGGAGTGAGAATTTTGAGCCTCCGAGTGGAGCTTGACGATGCGTGCGTCCTCAAATCAGTAAGGGTGTTCATGATTTTCAAAAAGCTTGCGCAACTGGGGGAAGTCATTGCCTCGCGCCCGCCGATGAAGGACCTGGAAGAAGAGAAATTCGGCTATAGCTTCGAGGTAATGATAGCGACCAGGGAGCTCCCTGCGAATATCAGAAAAACGCTCCTCTCGATTTCCGAGGTAAAAGAGGCAAACGTCGAGATTGTCCAGGAGGCAACCGCTAAGGAGAAAGAAGCCAAAGCACCGGAAAAAGCAACTGAGAAAGCCCCCATTTCTGTTGCCAAGAAGATGCAAAGCGTCAGGGTGAACATTTCAAGGCTGGATAAATTGATGAACCGCGTGGGAGAGCTGGTAATCAACAGGACTAGAGTTTCGGAAATCGCTTCCGGGCTTGAAACACCCGAACTCCGAGCGGCGCTGGATCAGACCGCCAGGCTCATTGAGGAACTTCAGGATGAGGTCATGAAGACAAGGATGGTGCCGGTAGAGCAGATATTCAACCGCTTTCCTAGGATGGTGAGAGACCTCGCCCGTGAACAGGGCAAAGAGATCGATTTTGTGGTCGAGGGAAAGGAAATAGAACTGGACAGGACCATTCTCGACGAGATAAGCGACTCCCTCATGCACATGCTGAGAAACGCGGTTGACCATGGCATCAAAACACCCGAGGAAAGGAAAAAGAGAGGCAAGCCCCCCAGGGGGACAGTGAGGCTTGCCGCCTATCGTGACCGTAACTATGTAGCCATAGAGGTTGAAGACGATGGAGAAGGAATAAATTGCGATGACGTGTTCACCCAAGCGGTGAAGGAAGGATTGATAAGTGAGCAGGAAGTGGGGCAGCTCTCGAAGAGTGACCTTCTAAGAATAATCTCCATGCCCGGATTTTCCACTTCCGCGGAGGTGAGCGGCGTCTCTGGGAGAGGAGTGGGGATGGACGTGGTGAGAAACAAGACCGAGAAACTCGGCGGATATGTGATTCTCGAATCCGAGCCTTTGAAAGGAACGAAAATTACGCTCCGCCTTCCACTTGCCCTTGCCATTGTTCAAGCCTTAATGGTGGAAGTCGCCGGCGAGGTGTACGCCGTTCCCATGGGCACAGTTCGGGAAACAAGCGTAGTTGTACCCGAGGACATAAGGACAGTTCAAAACCAGGAGGTAATATTTCTGCGGGAGGAAACCATCCCTCTCCTGAGGCTTGACCAGCTTCTTGGGTGTGGGCATGTTCTCAACGGAACACAGTCTTTCCCAGTGGTAATAAACGAGGTTGGACCAAAACTTGTTGCACTTGGAGTTCACTCATTGATAGGCCAGCAAGAGATAGTCATAGGCACCCTTGACGAATTCCTCAAGGGTATAGAGGGGTTTGCTGGGGCGACGATACTTGGCACAGGAAGGGTTGCCCTGATTCTCGATGTGCCATCCCTTGTCAGCGGGATGAAGAAAGTTGGAGGAAGAAGGCGTTGAATAACGGGAAGAGGAAAAGCACACTCTCTGACATCCAGGTAGACGCCCTGAAGGAAGTTGGAAACATCGGCGCGGGAAATGCCGGGATTGCCTTGTCTCAGATAGTCGGCGAGAAAGTGACCCTCTCGATACCCAAGGCTTCTGTCAAGTCACTTGGGGAGGTTCCCATGCTTGCGGGCGGGCCGGAAGTTCCGGTTGCCGGCGTGTTCATGCCAATCGAGGGGAATTGTCCTGGAAGCATTCTCCTCCTCCTCGAGGCTAATGGCGCCATGTCCCTCGCGGAGCGGATGGTAGAGAAGGTCCCCCCTTCAGAGCATGAAGAGGAGACCCTCAAGCGTTCTGCTCTCCAGGAAGCAGGAAGCATACTTGCAGGGGCATACCTGAGGGCACTTGGGCAGCTAACCGGTCTTTTCTTCAGGCCCTCCGTTCCAGGCTTTGCCATGGACATGGCGGGGGCGATAATAGACTACGTGCTGGTTAGCATCGAGGATAACGAGGAAGAGGTATTCGTGGTGGAGGTTGATTTTGAAATTTCCGGGCTAAAGGTAGAGGGGCACCTAGTTCTTTTCCCCGAGCGGGGAACATTGAGTATGATTCTCGAACGTTTAGGAGTCGGTCGGGGTTGACGAGCTGAAGCCTGTGGGCGTAGCCGAGGTGAGGGTCTGCGACAATTCTACGATTC
>JAQURN010000088.1 GCA_028715585.1 Actinomycetota bacterium
CGGGGACGATGAAAGGCACTCTCGCGACCACTTTGTCCCCAGTGAGGTAGGTCAAATATACCATCGCGTCCACCGACTTCGGGTTCTGAACTATTACCCAGGTCTCGAATCCGCCAGCAGTAGAGCCCTCGGCAAGGAATGAACGGAACTTGGGGCTATCCTGCCCTTTCTCCACATGCCCTCCATCCCTTTCGTTCCAGTACATCGCCCTTTCGGCTATCACTGGGATATCGCCTACCACCTTAGTTGAGACCTCCCAGTTGTCGGGCAGAGTGTCGGCTACGTTGAAAGTCTTCCTGGAATGCGCAGGCATGGAGACGACTGGTCCTTTCTTTTCGCCTTCTTTGTCCATGTAGGTGAGCGTAACATTCGCCGCCTTGTCGTTGGGGTTCTGGACCAGTATCCAGGTCTCGAATCCGCCGCCAGTAGAGCCCTCGGCAAGATACCATTCAGTCTGGGGATTGTTTACGCCCGAGGCTGCGCTTCCTCCATCCCTTTCATTCCAGTACATCGCCCTTTCGACAACGAGGGAGTCACCGTGGTTTCCCGTAACCTTCGCGGACACGTTTTTGCCATCCCCAACCACATCATTCACGAGGATGGTCTTCCGCGAACGGGGGGCGAGCGTCGCCTGTTGCGACACTGGATTTTCTCCCTCAATCATGTACTCAATTTCCACCTCCGTCTCCCAGCTGTTGGGATTGGCGATGCATATCCACTCCTCGAATCCGCCACCGGTGTAACCCTCTGCGAGGTACCACTCGGTTGGTACATTGGCTGGGTCTATATTCCCACAGACGATGATGCGGTCAGCAGGAATTTTCCCAACGGCCCCTTCATCTTCGGACAAGACATCATCAGTTGGATTTACCTGGAGCAGCCTAACGTTCTTTATCCACTTGCTCTTGTTCACATGTTCTTTATCAGCCTGCGGCAAAATGAACTCAATCGGCCCATCTCCATCCGGCTCCGGCTCGAGTTGCTCGCCATCCTCTTCCCATGCAAGCAAAGTGGACAATCCGCCGGGATAAGGACCGTTGACATCTTCCATACTCATTGCCTTCGAGAACCCATCGCTTGCGCAAACGGCGACTTCGGTTGCGCCCTCACGCAAGCCAACCACCTTCTCCAAAAAATAAGGTAGGGGAATCCCAGAAAACTTGGTGTCCCCCTCCGTTCCCATTTTGTTCATCCAATGGTATGTGCCCGAAACCTCTTTGATGGATTTGAGCTCGTTCACCGTGAAGGAACGCCTGTTGAGGATGTTCCCGTAGATCACAATCTCACCCGCGGGAATGGTTTCCGCGCTTACCGAAGGAACTCCTGGGGAGGTAGGCTGAACTTCAATTGCCCGAATTGTTCTCACGGATTTGTTCCAGTTGGGAGTCCCCCCTTCGTCCGGGTTCTCTTTGTTGTAGGGTCCAACCTTTTCCTGCGGAGTAACCAGCCTGAACGGTCCTTCTTCGTTTGAAAGTTCGGTACGCGGTCCGCCTGTTTTGTTTTCCTCGCCTTTCTGCCAGGCAAGAATTGCCTCGAGTCCCTGCGAATTTTTCTCTCTGAACTCAGAGAGCTTGAGCGTAACGGAGTAATTATCAGCGGCTATCAGCTTTACCGCGGTGGTGTCATCCTTAAGTCCCACTTCGACATCGAGGAGATAGGAAAGACTGACCCCATACCACTCCTGGGTGAAGTAGGTATAAGGCTCTTGAGCCTTCAGGCACGTATAGTTTCCACCTACAACCGGCATTTCTTTCAGCTTGTGATTATAGAAGGTGCGGTAATTAGGCGTGGCGCCCGTTGCGGCGTCAATATGCACGCTTTCCTCAGCAATGGCTCTTGGCGTGCCCAAGGGGGGAGCGAAAGCAACCGACGCAAGAAGGCAACAAAGTACCCCCAAAACCAAGACAACCGATTTTCCAAAAGACCTGTCTCGCATCCCTCCTCCTTTCCGGCGGAATACCATTTCCGCCTCTTTTAGAACACAAAAAAGCCGTCCTTCCGCGCGGGAAAGAACGGCATTAAAAAGTGCGCCAACCGCAGGCGCACTTGTAAAGTTCTGCTCCAGGCTTTCCTTTCCAAGCGCGGGAGGCTGGGCGGTTTCCCACCTAGCCCTCTCGGCAGACAACCTTGGCTTCGCTTTAGGTTGAACTGCTCGGAAAACCAATCTTTAGTAAGTTTATAAACCCCCAAAGTTGCTGTCAAGCGCAACTTCCAAGAATCTCATTCTGGAGTGGGAAAAGGTGACAGCAATGGATTTGTTTCGGGAACTTGTTCCGAACTTGGGATTTCGGGGGGTGCCTCCTCTTCTTCATACACATTCTTTTTCTCTTCTCGGAAAGTAATGGAATAAAGGCTTGCGCTCGTGGGTTTCGAGGAAGCCTCCTTTTCCTGGGTAAAAGTTCCGCTTTCCTCAGCCTCAACGGGGACGGTGAAATTTATAAGCCGGGAGCTACCTTCAATCCGCGCCTTGAGCGTTACGAAGGCATCGCCACTGCTGGGGGTCTCGTTCTTGTAGCTTCCCTCTAGAACTAGTGTCCCGTCCTCGTACCGGAGAACCATGTTTTTGAGAAAAACATCCTTCTGCTTTGCCTTCCCGTCCCCAATCTGGAAAACGATAGCCCTTCCCCTCATATAGACGAAGGCAGCGGCTATTCCCCCGCCGGCGAGTGCCAGTACAAGAAAGACAATAGCTAGAATGTAGAGGGCGTGGTGCCTTCCGGGTTGCTTCTCCTGGCAGGGAGGTTGATAAGGAGGATAAAGGTAAGGAGCACTCTTGGGAGGGGAAACCTTCCGCGCCTCGGGATAAGCGTAATGGGCAGGGTAGGTAGGGTAATAACCCTGGGAAAGGGGCGAAGCGGGAAAGACCAGATACGCTACCGGATATCCATAGGGGTAATAAACAGGCGGAGCCGGATAGTAAGGAGGTGGATACCATGCCGGCGGAGGCTGAGGCGGTGCCTGCTCGAAAGCCCTTCGTTCACCGGCCTTTTCCTTTCCCAGTCCTCCCTCCATCTCCCCAGGCTTTTCGTTTTCGTCTTTGAAACTCGCGCACAGAAGCTTCCCGCCGCAAACCAGGCAAGTTTGCCTACCCTCCGGATTTATGCTTCCACAATGCTCACAGCTAATCCCCAAAGGCTCTCCCTCCCATTGCCTCTAGCCTCCGTGCTCCCCATTATATGACATCGTACTATGTTTCTCTTTTTAGAAGTTACCCCCAAGCAATACAAGAGATTTTCCGGTTTACAGCGTAAAGGCTTCCTTTTTCCTCTGAAGGGTATAGAATTATCTTGGATGCTTTGGAAGCCTTTTACAAAAGAGTTCAACAAAGGAGGGGCATCATGCCAAGGTTCATCATGCTCAGCAAGTTGACTGATGTTGGGGCTACAACCATCAAGAAAAACCCTGACAGAATCAAAGAAGTGAATAAAGACGTAGAGGCGCTTGGCGGTAAGGTTCTAGATCAATACGCAGTACTGGGCGAGTTTGACTTCGTAAACATCCTTGAGGCTCCAGATATAGAAACCCTCGCCCGCATTTCAGTTGAGCTCGGCTCGCGCGGATCTATGCATATCATAACCCTTGCCGCTATACCGGTAGATGAATTCATTGCCCGCTTGAAATAAGTTGAGGCTTCTTAAAGAATCTACCCTCAGGACGGTAATAAGCGACTGCTCCAGAGCGCTCGCTCCCGCGATGGTAGGAATAAATAATGCTAATAGGCGTCATTTCCGATACCCACCTCAAAGGTGAGAAAGTACCCACGGAGATTCTAGAAGCGCTAAAGGACGTTGAGTTGATTCTTCATGCCGGCGACATCCTGGAAATGAGCATTCTGAGGAAGTTTGAAGAAGTCGCCGAGACAATTGCCGTTAAAGGTAACATGGACCAGCGTGACGTAGCAGAAAGCCTGCCAGACCGGAGGGTAATCACCGTAGGTGGCTTCAAGATTGGCATTACTCATGGATGGGGTCCTCCGATGGGGATAAAGAGGAGGGCACGGGCAATGTTCAAAGAAAATCTCGATTGCATTGTCTATGGGCATACCCATACGGCGGAAATAAAAGAAAAGGATGGTGTCCTGTACTTCAACCCCGGAAGCCCCACAGACAAGATGTTCGCGGACCGAAATACCATTGGTTTCCTCGAGGTCACGGATAAACTCATACCAAGCATAATCGAACTAAAATATACGTCGCCCTGAAATTATCGGGGAGGATATTTGAGCGAAAAAGACGATTCAGGCAAAGGGAACATAGCCGCAGGCGCTACAAGAGAAGCTAAGGTAGGAGCGTGGTGGTCGGCACAGGCGAAGAGGCGCGAAAGAGAAGAATCGCCACGCCTGGACTGGCTTTGTTCGCCCGTGGTCCAAGAAATCATAAGCAGAAAATTCTCTGAAGAAGAGGAAATTAACTGGATTGGATTTGTAAAGAAAAAGTTGATAGACAAGCCCCTTGACCTCGGACTAAGCATCGGATGCGGAACAGGAGACCTCGAAAGGGACGTGGTCGCCCACGTAATCTGCCGGAAAATAGAAGCCGTGGACATAGCCGAGGGCGCGCTCGAAATAGCGAGACGCCAAGCTAGTGACTTGCCGATAAAATACATCCAAGGCGACCTCGAGACCATGAACTTCCCTCCGAACAACTACGATATCGCCTTCTGCTCGGCTACGCTCCATCACATAAACAAACTCGACCATTGCCTTTCACAAATACATAACTCCCTAAAAAAAGAGGGGCTCTTCGCGCTCTTCGAGTACATAGGCCCAAGCAGGTTCCAATGGGAACCATATCAACTCCGCCTCGTGAACGATGTCTATGCTCTTCTTCCCGAGGAATATCACTTGAACCGCGACTCCGGAATCATACTGGCGAGTGTAACTCGCCCAGGGATTGCCTTCATGATCCAGAACGACCCCTCTGAGGCAGTGAGAGCGCACGACATTCTCGAGGTCGCAGACAGGTATTTCGAGACACTCTACAGAATCGATTTAGGCGGTACCCTTTTGAACCCTCTTCTCGGTGGAATCTGCGAGAGCTTCGATGACAATGACGAGATGGACTCCTCTTTCCTGCGGCTTGTCGCCCTGCTCGAGGAATCTCTCACAAAAGCAGGGTTTCTCTCGCCTTGTTTCGTAGTGATGGGCTATAGAAGGAGGGAAAACCCGCTTGGCGGGGCAGAAACCCAGCGTGAGGAACGCGAGAGAAGTGAAACGATATCACGGCAAGAGGCAGAAATAACCAGTCTATGCCAGCGCCTCTCCGAGGCAGGGACGGAAGTCGAAAAACCCCTCGAAAGGCTAGACGAAAAAAAGACACGGCTGGAAGTGTTAGCAAGAGCCATCGAGAAGCAACAGCTTAAAAACCTGGAGCTAAAGAAGGGGTTTCTATTCAGGGTCGTCAGGGCTGCGAGGAGAATCCTCAGGGGGGAGAGGCTTGGCGAGAAGGTAGAGGAGAATGTCCAATCCCCTGTGTGCGAGGGCAAAACTCAGGCGGAAGCTGGCGAATCGTATGTTTCTCCGGAAGTTCGCGCCGTAAAGAGTTGCCTTGGTGAATCCGGGCCCGATAGTGAATACCTTTGGCTTCACTGGGTACGTGAGCTAATCGGCACATCGTCGGGCAAGGCATTGCTAACCCCCCCCTAATCCCGCACTTGCCCACGCCCTGGTCTCGACCGGTGTCTGCGGCTCGGTGTCCTCA
>JAQURN010000089.1 GCA_028715585.1 Actinomycetota bacterium
ATGGTAGGTAACCTTAAACTCGGTAAACAATTCTTCCGGCATTATTCCTCCTTTCGGGAAAGCTGGTTAAGCAAATCCCTGACCCAATTTTTCAGCCCACATTTTCCCAAAGAACAGCTCCCCCCATACCGAGCCCGACGCACATTGTCGAGAGCCCGTATTTGGCTTCGGGATGGAGCTCGAATAGTTTTGCCAGGTGCATATGGAGACGAGCTCCTGATGAGGCAAGCGGATGCCCGAAGGCGATTGCTCCACCTAGCTGGTTAAGCCTTTTGTCTTCTATTCCATCGAGATGGAAATGTTCGATGAAGGCAAGGCACTGAATTGCGAAAGCCTCGTTCAGCTCGATGAAGTCGATGTCGTCAATGCTCATTCCCGCGCGCTCGAGCACTTTCTCGGTAGCGGGGATTGGACCCAACCCCATCAATTCTGGCTTTACTCCCATGTAGGCGTATCCAATTGGACGCATCTTTGGTTTGATTCCCAACTCCTCAGCCTTTGCCGCTGAAGCGATGATGCAACCCGCCGCTCCATCATTTAGGCCGGAAGAGTTTCCAGGCGTAACCCTGCCTCCTTTTCTGAACGGTCTCCTCAAATCCCTCATGTTTTCGAGGGTAGCTTCCGGTCGCGGCTGCTCGTCGGTAGCTGCTACCTTCCATCCTTCCGGTGTCCAGACTGTCATTGGAGCAATCATGTCATCCAGGTATCCCGCGTCGAGCGCCGCCTTTGCTTTTTTCTGGCAATGGACGGAGTATTCGTCAGCCATTTCTTTTGTCAAGTGAGGGTAGAGGTCATGAATGTTCTCTGCCGTCATCCCCATGTTGAGAGCGCTTATATCTACCAGCTTCTCGGAGATGAACCTCGGGTTTGGGTCGGCTCCCTGTCCCATGGGGTGGTGGAACATGTGTTCCACTCCTCCGGCGATGATGATGTCGGCGACATTACAGGCTATATCGCTGATGGCGTTGTTGATTGCTGTCATTCCCCCGGCGCACATTCTGTCTACTGAGCATCCAGGTGTGCTCACAGGAAGCCCGGCGAGCAAAGCCGTTGTGCGTCCCAGCGTCAAACCCTGATCGCCCATCTGAGTGGTCGCTCCCCAAATGTTGTCCTCCACCATTTCGGGTTTTATTTGGGGATTCCGCTTGAGAAGGCTTCTTATTACCTTCACAACCATGTCGTCTGCCCTAGTGTTGGCAAATATGCCATTGGGCCGCGATTTTCCGAAAACGGTGCGGACGCCGTCGATGTAATACACATCTCTTAGCTCTTTTTGCATGCTTACCCCCTTCTGCTTGCTTTCCTTCAATTCCCTTTCCGTGAAGATTGGGCTTGGACGATGGAATCTTCTCCGATTGAGCAAAGAGATTCTACCATATTTTTCAACTTCAAGCCCTAGCTAGTTATCTCTTTTGTAGAGATGATACAATTTCCATGGCGCAGTTTGCGGTTTTTGGTTCTATGTGAAAAGAGCATAAGGTTTTTCTCACCATTAAGTGATGGGAACTAGGAATGGCAGGGGAAAAGATACTTCTTGCCGATGACAATAAACTCGTTGTAAAGATAACCTCCGCTATCCTCGAAGGCGCTGGATACTCTGTAGAGGTAGCCTGGGACGGGCTCGAGGCTATCAACAAAGCTTACACGGAGAACCCAGACATCGTCATCTTAGATGTAGAGATGCCGAAGGTAAGCGGGCTTCAGGTTCTCAGGCTTTTAAGGGATGACAACTACACTCGTGACATCCCAGTGGTAATGCTCACTGGGAGAGACCGCCCAAGCGACATGTTTTGGGGGATTAAAACTGGCGCGGATGCTTACATGACTAAGGGGTTCAAGCCGGAAGAGCTCCTGGAAGTTGTCGAGCAGAAACTTCGCGAGGGGAAGGAGGGAAGAAACAAACGCGATAAGGTAGATGTCCCAAAGGCGGAGCTCGAGGAAGAGTGGATCTTGAGCCGTGTCGTAGATTTGTTGGATTCCAAGCTTTTTGAGTCAACCCTATTGAACGAGCTTGGGTCGCTTGCAAGTGCTGGTCATGATTACCGAAAAACACTCGGAGAGGTGTTGGAAATCGTGGCTAGGGTGGCGGGAAACGCGATTGGTGGCATCTTGATGATTGGTGAAGAGAATATCGTGATTGATGTCGAGGCTCCTGTTGCCCCCAAACTGGTCGAGGAATTAAAAGGGCGCCTCCTGAACCTGGTTGCCGATTACGGTTTCGAATCCCTGAACCCTGAAAGAGTAGAGGTGACCGTCTTCGGCGGAGCCAACATCAAAGAGGATGAAGCGCTAGAGTCCACTCCTTATTCCTTCGTTTATACGCCGCTTTCCTCGCAGAAGAAGGTGATTGGATTGGCAATGCTGGCGCAAAGGGAAAGCTTGGTGTTCACGAGGGAGGCGCAAGCGATTTTTGGTATGCTCAAGAACCAAATGTCAATAGTCGTGGACAACGCAAGGCTCTATGAAGCCGCGAGGCAGCTCGCGATTACCGATGGCCTGACCAGAATATACAACCATCGCTTTTTCCAGGAGATGTTCGAGAAGGAATATAAGCGCTCCGACAGATATAACACTGTCTTCAGCCTCATAATGATAGACATAGACCATTTCAAGAAAGTCAACGACACATATGGGCATCTTTGTGGTGACGAGATACTCAAAGGCTTGGCAAACGTGGTAAAGAGCCACCTCAGATCCATGGACATCCTGGCAAGGTACGGAGGAGAGGAATTTGTGATTCTTCTCCCGGAAACAACAGGCGAAGAGGCTTTTCTGGCTGCGGAGAGAATAAGGGAAGCTGTCGAAAATTATGTTTTTGTGGGAGGTGACAAGGGACTTCACATAACTGTTAGCCAGGGAGTTGCCACCTATCCCAGCTCAGGGATACATGACCGCTACGACATACTCGAAAAAGCCGATAGAGCCCTCTATGAGGCGAAGGAATCAGGGCGTAACAGGACTGTCTTCAAGGATTGATTTTGTGCTCGAAAAACATAGCCTCTTGCCAAATCACAACGTATACATCATGAGGCATAACCCCCATTGAACTTGCCGCTTTCACATAGGGAAACCTCATCCGAGCTGGTATATATAAGAGCAACAAACTTTTTGAGTCCCAGCTCTGGGGCTGAGTAAACCGCAAAATAAAGTGACGGAGGTTTTAGAGATGTTTAATCCAGAAAGAATAACCGTAAAAACACAGGAAGCACTTGCCCAAGCTCAGGCAATTGCGCGGGAGATGAGTCACCAGGAAGTGGACGTGGAGCATCTTTTGCTTGCCCTGGTAAACCAGCGTGATGGCGTTGTTTACTCTATGCTAGAAAAAATCGGGGCGCGTCCCGAGGTGGTGGCGGAGAAACTCGAAAACGAGCTTCTCAAAAAGCCAAAGGTACACGGTGAGGTCAAGCAGTACGTTTCGCCACGCTTGGAGAAGCTCCTTGACGAGGCCTCCAACCTTGCGCAAAAACTAAAAGACGAATATGTAAGCACGGAGCATCTCCTCCTTGCGGTGTTAGAGACAGGAGGTCCTGGTGCTGAGATTCTTTCCGCCCTTGGGGTGTCATCCGCTGATTTGCTGAAAGCTCTCGCGGAGATACGTGGGTCTCAGCGGGTAACGGACCAGAATCCTGAGGACAAATACCAAGTTTTAGAGAAATATGCCCGCGATCTTACCCTTGAGGCAAAGCAAGGAAAACTCGACCCGGTTATAGGTCGTGATGAGGAGATAAGAAGAGTCATACAGGTGCTCTCAAGGAGGACGAAAAATAACCCTGTTCTCATCGGCGACCCCGGGGTTGGGAAAACGGCGATAGTCGAGGGTTTGGCAAGACGCATAGTCGAGGGAGACGTCCCGGAGACATTGAAATCCAAGCGCCTACTTGCGCTCGACATCGGCTCGCTGGTAGCGGGTTCCAAGTACAGGGGCGAATTCGAGGATAGATTAAAGGCGGTGCTAAAGGAAATTTCGAAGTCGGAGGGGGAAATAATCCTTTTCATAGACGAGCTCCACACGATTGTTGGCGCGGGATCCGCCGAGGGAGCGGTTGACGCGTCGAACATGCTCAAGCCCGCGCTTGCCAGAGGAGAACTCCATTGTATAGGAGCCACCACCCTTGACGAGTATAGAAAATACATCGAGAAGGACGCTGCTTTAGAGAGGCGTTTTCAGCCCATTTTAGTGGGGGAGCCTTCGGTGGAGGAAACGATTTCCATCCTGCGCGGGTTAAAGGAAAGATATGAAATACACCATGGGGTGCGGATAAAGGATTCCGCGCTCGTGGCTGCTGCCGTCCTCTCCGACCGCTACATTTCTGACCGTTTTCTGCCCGACAAGGCAATCGATCTCATCGACGAGGCTGCGAGCAGGTTGAGAATCGAGATAGATAGTCGTCCCACGGAGGTGGACGAAGTGGAGCGGCGCATCAGGCAGTTGGAAATCGAGCGCGAGGCTTTGAGGAAGGAAAAAGACGAAGCAAGTCGACAAAGGCTGGAAAAAATCGAGAAAGAGCTTGCCGATTTGCGGGAAGAGTTGAGCGGTCTGGAAGCGCATTGGCAGAACGAGAAGAAGGCAATAACGAGAATACGCGAACTCAAAGAAAGAATCGAGCAATTGAGGCAGGAGGAACAAACCGCGGAGCGCACGGGGAACCTCGAGAAAGCCGCGCAGATAAAATACGGCTCCCTCATCGAAGCTGAGAAACAGCTCGAAGAGGAAAACCGAAAGCTTGCAGGTCTCCAGGAAGGAAGAAAGATGCTAAAAGAGGAGGTGGATGAGGAAGACATAGCCGAGGTGGTGGCAAAATGGACAGGCATACCCGTTTCCCGTTTGATGGAAGGCGAAGTCGAGAAGCTCATTCACATGGAAGAAAGGCTTTCGAGAAGAGTGGTAGGACAAGATGAGGCAATCGCGGCGATATCGAATGCTATAAGGCGCGCAAGGGTAGGGCTTCAGGACCCCAATAGACCCATAGGTACATTTATTTTCCTGGGCCCCACTGGTGTAGGAAAGACCGAGCTTGCGAGAACTCTCGCCGAGTTTCTCTTTGACGACGATAGGGCAATGGTGCGCATTGACATGAGTGAATATATGGAAAAGCACACAGTGTCCAGGCTAATTGGCGCCCCGCCAGGGTACGTTGGATACGAGGAAGGGGGTCAATTAACGGAAGCGGTAAGGAGAAAGCCTTATACCGTGGTACTCCTCGACGAAATAGAGAAGGCGCATGACGATGTGTTCAACATCCTCCTTCAGATAATGGATGACGGGCGGCTCACTGATGGCCACGGGCGGACGGTGGATTTCAAGAATACGGTCATTATCATGACCTCGAACATAGGGAGCCAATCGCTTGCCACTGGTGAGGGTGAGCGGGAGGCGATGAAAGAAAAAGTCCTTGCTGAGCTTAGGGAAAGATTTAAGCCGGAGTTTCTTAATAGGGTAGATGAAATACTTGTTTTCAATCCCCTTTCAAAGGAAGACATCCGAAAGATAGTCGATATCCGGTTGGAGTACTTGAAAGAGCGCCTCCGCCAGCGCAATATCACTATTGAGTTCGAAGACAAGGCAAAAGACCTTCTAGCGGAGAAGGGATTTGACCCTGTGTATGGAGCAAGGCCGCTCAAGAGGGTGATTCAACGAGA
Organism: Actinomycetota bacterium; assembly: GCA_028715585.1. Classification (GTDB taxonomy): domain Bacteria; phylum Actinomycetota; class Geothermincolia; order Fen-727; family JAQURN01; genus JAQURN01. Next base: position 5,641 of record JAQURN010000089.1, read on the forward strand.
AATCGAAGACCCTCTTGCCATAAAGATACTTGAAGGCGAGATTACCGAAGGTCAAG
>JAQURN010000090.1 GCA_028715585.1 Actinomycetota bacterium
CCTCCGGGGCCACAACCCGGCGCTCTAACCAACTGAGCTACGTCCACCGCGATAGCATCATTCACACTAAAAGATAAAGCTTTAGGGAAGAGATTTCAAACGGCAAACCCTTTGTTTTTGCCCCTGGAAAGGCTATCATGCCAACGAAAGGATTGCGCACGGTTAAAGGAGGGATAATTTCCCAGTGGGCGCCTTCGAGGAAATTCAAGAAAGGGTAACCGCCAGAAAGCTATCGAGCGCAATTTCCCAGCCATCGAAACGGCTAGCGCGCCAAGCTAGAAGAAGAGTAGAACTTATCAGATCGAGGATGCCTGGGGCTCGCTCGCTTGCTCCAGCGGAGGGAGAAAGAAGGAAAGTCAACCGCATCCTGGTACTTTCTGACCTTCATTTTGGAGATCCAAGCGGGGAGCTTAAGTCTCCATATGTTGTAGATAGTTTGTTAGAAGCGATTAGTGAATTCGAGTGGATTGACGAGCTGGTATTTCTGGGCGACGTATTTGATTTTTGGAAGTCTCCTATCCCTGAGGCAATGGAGGAGGGTAGAGATTTTTTCTCCAAGTTGTTCTTGCTCGAAAATGTCGGCAGGATAGTCTATCTTCCAGGCAATCACGACCACCACATATTTTACCTAGCGCACGAGGAGCTCGTGATGGACGAGCTCCGCTCTGGCAAAGCTTCGTTTCCAGACCTAACCATGCCCCTGGCGGCAGATTGTCCCTTCATTGAGGCGTTGAGACCCAAAGGCTCTAAGATTCCCCTCTCCATGATTTATCCCTTCCACGAGGTAATGGTGGGTGAGAAACTCGTTCTTCTTACTCACGGACACCTGCTTGGCTTTTTCGAGAAGTCGATGTGGAGCCCACAACGCTCGAAGATAGCCTCCAGGATAGTAGGTAGAAGCGAGAGTCTAGAGCTAGAAGATATGGAAAAATTCATAACTCCCTTTTACGAGATGCTCACCCTGAGTGCCTTCGTGCCTGGGGTGGTAGATGGCAGCTATTTTTTCTACAGGCTACTAGATCGCACCGGCAAGCTACTCGGCTTGGAGGGCGATTCGCGCAAGTCCACTTATCGAGGGGTCCCCATGGACAAAAACGCGGCAGACGTAGAGGCTCTCCTCGACCACTTCTATGAGGAGAAACCAGATTATTTCATCTATGGCCATACCCATAGAGCTGGAGCCCTCCTCCTTCCCTTGAGCGGCACGAAAGCTATCAATAGTGGCTGCTGGATTTCAGATGGGGTCGAAAACGAATCCATGAACTTGGTCCTCGAAATCTCAGAAGGGGAAGACGAAGTAAATCTGCTAAAGATAGAACGAGCCGAAAGTGCTCTTTAGACATCGCCTTCGGCTAGCCTACCATCGAAACAAAGTTTTGTCCTCTCGGTAAGTTAAGATTCTAAGTATGTTGGAAGAAAAGAAGCTCATCTTAGGAAAATTCAGTCCGGGTCTCGAGGAATGCCTGGCAGATATCGCGAGGGAGGGAAAACGTGAAAATCCCCTCGCACCGCTCACGGTGCTCGTTGGCTCAGAAATGCTTAAACTTCACCTGGAAAAGGCACTCACCGAGAAATTAGGCGGGTGGGCGAACATAAGAATTTTTACCCTTCACGATTTTTCCAAGAGGCTGCTCGAGGCGAGGCAACTTGATTTCAAAGAACTCCCAGACTCCATAAGAAAACTCATAGTAGAAAAGGTTACGCAGAAAGAAAACTTGGGCGATTTTTCGAGTTCGGCGTCTTTCCCTGGCTTCGCCGATGCTTTGCTGTCCACGTTCAAAGACATGGAGTCCGCAAGGTTCGCGATGCCCCCTCCCGATTCCCTTGATGCCAAAAGCAGCCTCAAAGAAGCAAATACCAGGGTGAAGACCGCGGCTAGGCTTTATGAAAAATACTCACTGGAAATCACCGGAAGCGATAAAGAAAAGATGAACATTCTCGAAATCGCCTCTTCATTTGCTGAGGATGTACCAAGAGTATTCAGCTCGGATGAAGTCGTTTTTTATGGCTTTTACGATTTCAACGCTATCCAGAAACATTTTCTAAGGTCGCTCTCAAAAACACGCAGCATCCTATTTCTTTTGCCTTATGAGGAAGGAAATGATTCTTACGAATACGCGCAGCCCCTTATTAGATGGCTCGAGGGCATAGGGTTCGAGAAAACTATCCTCCAGTCCTCCGAGCAACCTCCTTTAAGCAACCTCGAGATTCTCAAGCGAAAAGGCAAATCTCCTCCGACAAAAATCAGTCGGGATAGCGATGACACCGTCCAGATAATCTCCGCTCCTGGCGAGCGGAGGGAAGTCCAAGAGATTGCAAGAGAGGTTTTGTATTACTGGCACGAAAAAGGTATTCCCTTCGAGGAAATGGCTGTTATTCTCAAGCATCCCGAAACTTATGGGCGCCTAGTAGTGGAAGAATTTGAAAGGCTTGGCATACCATATTATTCCTCCTGCCATTCAAAACTCTCACAGACGCCCGAAGCGAGGTCGTTGATTCTACTTTGTGAGATAGCCTTATCTGGAATCAAGCGAAGCAAAGTGATGGACTTTCTCAAAGCCTGTCCCTTAAGCATAAAAGATATCTTGAGAAGAGAATTAAAACCAGGCGAAGTCGACCTTTGGGACAAGATAAGCGTCGATGCTGGCGTGATTGGCACCAAAGAGCAATGGAGAAGCCGCCTCAAGCGGTTCATAGAGTCTGGCAAGCCAACATCGAGCGAGGCTCGTGACTTTCTTTCCATGATTGAATACATCCTCGAAGTTGTCGAAAAAATCCCCGAAAAATCCAATATAAGCGGTTTCCTTTCGCCCATCATCGAAGCCTACTCCAAAATCGTTTCTCCGTCAGAGCACAAAAAATCAGCGCCTGGAGAGAAAGATACAGACACCAAAGATTTTGTGCTCGAAGAGATGGAAAATCTCACGCAGTTTGAAGCGAGCATTGGAGAATTTAATTTCGAAAGCTTTGTGTCTCTCATAAAAGAACACCTCGCGAACCGCGAGGTCAACAAAGGCAACTTCAAACGTGGCGGGGTCAACGTCCTCGAAATAATGAAAGCAAGGGGCACTTCATTTCAAGTCGTCTTCATTCCAGGTATCGTGGAAAAGGGTTTTCCGGACATCTCCCATAAAGGCGGGATTCTTCCCGATGAGGATAGAAAAATGCTCAACAGGGGTGGAAGATTTTTTTCGTCGAGCGAAGACTGCGTGAAAGAAGAAAAACTTCTTTTCTCTCTTGCGGTGCAAACGGCAAAGGAGCACCTCGTTCTCTCGTACCCAAGGCTAGACCCAGGAAGCGGAAGTCCAAGACTTCCTAGCTTTTTTCTTATCAAAGCCGCCCAATCTTACACTAACGAGAGGGTGAACTATGAAACGCTCGAAGACACGGAAGGGTTCCATCGCGTGCCTTTGCTCCCAGTTTGCCATCCTCCCGAAAGAAGCTTAAGCCTCGAGGAATATCACCTTACCAAGGTTCTTTCGCCCTCTCAGGAAGAGAGGCTTGCCTGGAGGGAACACGTTCAAAAAGATGAAAATGTCAAAAAGGGCTACCAAGTTCAGGCAAGTCGCTATTCAGCCTGGTGTCTTACTTCCTACGATGGGCTAGTTGGCAAAGTAGCGGAAGAATGGGCAAAAGAGAGGGTCTTTTCAGCGAGAGAGTTAGAAGATTACGCCAGATGTCCTTATAGCTACTTCCTAAGCCACTTTCTGGAAATCAAGGATTTTGAGCCGCCTGAAGAGGTGATTGCCCTCCAGCCCGCTAGAAAGGGAAGCCTTGTCCACACCATTCTCCGAGATTTCTTTTCCAGCGCTTCGAAGTTGGGGCTCCTCCCTTTGAAAGAAGAAGACCAGGATAAACACCTCCAAATTCTTCATGAAGTATGCTCGAAAAACTTCGCGTTAGAGGAAGCGGATTTAACCTGCGGGCTTCCCGCTTCCTGGGAAGTCGAAAAGGAAAACATCACCAGCCTCGCTAAGCTAGTTATTTACGAGGAAACATCCCTCCGTTCCGATTTCATACCTACATTTTTTGAAATTCCATTTGGGGAACCCGAGACGGAAAACCTAGAAATTCGTCTCGATGACGGAAGCAAAATTCGGGTCAGGGGAAGGATTGACCGAATCGATCTCGCAAACGATAGAAATAAACTCAAGGTCATAGATTATAAAACTGGAAGCGCGAATCAAAAAAGCGAAGACCCCTTTCGCCCCAAAAGCGAGAAAAGGCAAGGTCTCTACCTCCAAGGCATGATTTATCTTCTCGCGGCTCCAGCAATAACAGGCGTCCGCAGCGCAAAATCGATGGAGGCAGAGATTTATTACATCTCTAAGGGCTTCGCAAAGGATAAAACGTCACAAAGTGCAAGGGTGAAATACGGAGGGGAACAATTTTTGGAGCATGGGGCAAAACTCAAGCACTTTATAACCCTCATCTTCGAAGGCATCAAAGGAGGCTTTTTCTTCCCCATGCCAAGCCAAAATTGTGACTTCTGCAATTTCCAAAAGGCTTGCCCCGAGGAAAGAAAAATCATATACGGCAGAAAGAAATACGACCCTGCTATCGGAAAAGTCAAAGAGCTATTCCTGGATACATCCGAAAATACATATAGCGAGCGATAAAGATGCAAGCGACGAAAGACCGCAAAACAAGAAAAGAAATAATAGAAGAAGATGACAAGTGCCTTCTAGTCGAAGCAAGCGCTGGCACCGGAAAGACCACCTTGCTTGTGAATCGCGTCTTTCATCTCGTTACCAAGAAAAGGGCAAAACTCTCAAAAATAGCCGCCATTACCTTCACCGAGAAAGCAGCGGGAGAGCTGAAAATAAAGCTTTACCAAGAAATCTCCTCTAGGCTCTCCACATCTTCAGATGAGAAAGAAAAAGAACTATTGGAAGAGGCGCTCGAAGACCTGGAATCATGCGATGTATCCACTATCCATTCTTTTGCCGCAAACCTGCTTCGAGCCAGACCCATCGAAAGCGGTGTAGATCCCAGTTTCAAGATAGCCGACGAGAATAAGATGCTTTTCATAAAACAAGAAGCCGCCGACAATTGGTTGAAAGAGAGGTTCACGGCTCCAAATACGACATTCGGGCTTTACGATGCCTTCAACATCAATCCAGATAAGATGAAAATGCTCGCAGACCTCCTCTACGAACACAGGGATTTGACGCAAGGGATTCAAAAACTTAAATCCGATGATCTCCTAACCGACCAAGCAATCGAAGAGTTCCTAAAAGAGGCAGAGAATCTTTGTCTCAACGCGGCTGCCCAACTGCGTAAGGTTCTTGCGAAATTTACCCCTTCAGAGAGCGACACCTCGCTCAAAGCAATAAGGGCTTTTATTGCCTTGGTTGATTCATTTGTCCAGTGGGGCACAAAGTACGACATCATAAAGCTAGCGTTGAAAGTGGCAGAAAAAGAGCCCGCCGAGAGAGGAAAAACAAACTGGAGTGAGGCACCCCGATGTTTCGAAGAACAACTGCGGATAAGGAGAGGACTCAAAAACAATATCAACAAGATGCTCGACAAGATAAAGAACCACGTGCAGAGTAGCTTGGTCTCCGATATAGAAGATTACATTGCCAAAGTTGAGGATGCAAAGAAAAAAGAGGGATTGCTCGATTTTGGGGACCTCCTCATCAAATCGAGGGATTTGCTCCAAAACAACAAAGAAGTGCGGGGGGCTCTACAG
>JAQURN010000091.1 GCA_028715585.1 Actinomycetota bacterium
GCCAACGTTCAAACCATGCTTTGCCCCCGCCTTACTTCCCCTGGTGAAACCCGAGGAAATCAGCTTAGAGGCTAAGCGTCCCATGCGTGACTGAAATATCCTGATTTTGCAAAGGAGATCCTCCAGTGTCTTCCCTCCAAATCTGAACGCCAGCCATCCGAAAAACGCTCCTACCACAAATGAAGAAAGCATCCTGGAAACAGTGAGATCCCTGCCTGAAAAAAGGCAGTATAGTGAGTCAACTAGGGAAGCAAATGGCCCGGAGAAGCCGATATAGGCGAGCTTCCTTCCCATATCCCGCGCGATCAGCCCTCCACTGCGCAACAAATTCCATGATTTTGCATTAAGGAACTCGATAACTCGAGAGAAGCTTTTCTTACCCCAAGCACTGCGCGTAATAAGACTGGAAGCACCTCTGGAGAAGAGCCCCAGGTCAATCGACTTTATCACCACCCCTGAAAAGGCGCCAATCGCAAACGCGGCTGCCAAGCTCATGGGGGGGATTTCACCCATTGCCAGGTAGTCACTAGCCGCGCGGGAGGCACTCGACGCAAGACCGGACCATAAAGCCGTCTTCGCAACCCCCTTGAATCCAAGGCTTGCCCATCCACAAGCATACGCCCCCGAGAGAGTTCCAAAGCTCGCCACTGCCCCGGCGGCAATCGCGCCAGCGCTCAGGCTCGAGAGAAAACAAGAAAGGAAACTCAACTCCTCAGGGGTAGTGGCCGTCTTGTAAATGGCAAAGCCAACGCAGACCACCAGTGCCACGAGTGCGGCAAATATGCCAACCACCACCGACAGGACCGAAGCAGCCACGGCAAGCACTACCGCGGCGATAATCACTATCGCCGCGGCAAGCCCTGCTATTATCGCCCTCACCCAGGGGTTGTTCCAGACCCACGAGCATACGCTAGCAAGCGCATCGAAAGCTTTCTCGATACCCCCGACTATCCATTCGTTCCAACATTTGAGCGCAAAATCCATTCCGGCTCGCAGGAGCCCGCAAGTCTCCTTCCATGTAAGAGATAAAAAAGATCCACCACTCTCGAAGCCCTGGTAGGCGGGAAATCCAAGAGCACCGCCAACCACATCCGTGGAAGTGGATTCGGAAGCTTGGGAATCAACAGGGCAAAGCCGGATGAAACTGTCAGAGTTAGCTCCACCCACGAGCAACCGCGGGTCAAAGGGGGCGCCGTTCAAGCTCGCACCGAAATGCAGATGAATACCAGGTGAGGAATCGTCTCTGTCGCCAGAGAGCCAGCCTATCAGCTCACCTTTTCTAACACTATCCCCTTTTTTAACGATTATTTGCCCCAAGCCGAGGCAATCGGTCCTGATACCGCCGGCATGAGATATCGAAACGAATCTTCCCCTCGGCACTTCCCCCACCCATGCCACAGTTCCATCGCCTGGCGCCCTCACCGCCTCTCCCCGCCTCGCTACTATGTCAATCCCCTGATGACCACCTTCTCCGTAAGGACCTATTGGTTTCTCAAAACCCCTTCCCACACGACCTTCGGCAGGGAAAGCAAAACGTGAGGCAGCGGAAACCGCTGGAGCCTGAATGAGGAAGAGAAAGAAAAAAACGGCCTGGCAGAGGATGAAAACGATAAAAGTAAAGTGGATTTCTTTCTTGTGAGCATACCAGCTGATGGTCGCGTCTCCTTGTCCAGGTACTCAGACGGACTCGAGGGCCAATTCAGCAATTCAAGCAAATTATAATGAGTACAGCCAAGCAAGTCAAGCAAAACTAAAGTTGCCTGGGCAGCTCACCTGGATCTTTCGGGGAAAAACCTTTGACTGAGTGCTTGTCCTTTCACTATCATACTTCACACGCTCTATGAACTAATACGAGAAGGAGAAAGCAGTGAAAGGTGAACATTTAGAGTCTTTGAGAAACCTCCTGGACAAAGTTAATTTTCAAAAAATCGAGCGCGTGGACCATCCAACGGTAAATTACTTGCTCCACAAGGCAATCGAGCTCTGCAAACCCGATTCCATATTCATCGCGACCGATGACCCTGGCGACGCCGAATACATACGAATGAAAGCCCTGGAAACCAAAGAGGAAAGCGAGTTGGCGACTCCCGGACACACGGTGCATTTCGACGGCCCTCGCGACCAGGCAAGGGACAAGGAAAACACCAGGTATCTGCTCCCACCGGATGTACATCTTGGAAAGCACATCAACTACAAAGAGAGAGATGAGGGACTAAAAGAGGTAATCGAGTTCCTCAGAGAATCTATGAAGGGAAAAGAGATGATTGTCTGCTTCTACTGCCTCGGCCCTAGGAACTCGATCTTCTCGCAACTGAGTTGCCAGGTAACTGACTCTTTCTACGTTGCCCACAGCGAAAATATCCTTTATAGGCCCGGCTATGAAGATTTATGCAACGCGGACAAACAGGCACCTGTATTCTGCTTTCTACACTCGGCTGGAAGGCTTGTAGATGGAGTAAGCGCCGACGTTGACAAACGCCGCATTTACATCGACCTCGCGGAAAACATTGTCTATAGCGTCAACACCCAATACGGGGGGAACACCATGGGGCTCAAGAAACTGGCGATGCGGCTTGGGGTAAGCAAGAGCCTTAGGGAAGGATGGCTTACCGAACACATGTTCGTGATAGGCGTGCCAAGGGATGGGGAAAGCCACTACATCACTGGCGCATTCCCAAGCCTCTGCGGCAAAACTTCCACCGCCATGCTTCCGGGCCAGACAATCCTTGGAGACGATATCGCATACCTCAAGAAGGTAAACGGTGAGGTGAGAGCTGTAAATGTCGAGAGTGGCATATTCGGGATAATCCTGGATGTGAACCCCGTGGACGACCCAGCAATATTCGAGGCGCTGACGAAACCCGGGGAAGTCATATTCTCCAACGTGCTTGTCAAAGACGGAAAGCCCTACTGGACGGGAATGGGGGAGGAGATTCCAACCAGTGGGTACAATTTCTCCGGAGAATGGTGGCAGGGCAAGGTGGATGAAGAGGGAAAAGAGATACCCCCTTCTCACAAAAACGCGAGATACACAATGAGACTGAGTGAACTCCCCAACTGCGATCCCCATCTCGACGATCCAGCCGGCGTGAGAGTCGAAGCCATCATCTTCGGAGGAAGAGACTCAGACTGCTGGGTCCCGGTGGAGCAATCTTTTGACTGGACACACGGCGTAATAACCAAAGGCGCCTCCCTAGAATCCGAGACCACCGCGGCCACTCTTGGCAAAGAGGGGGTGAGGAAATTCAATCCAATGTCCAATCTCGATTTTCTGGCGGCTTCTCTCGACACATATATAAATAAGTACCTCGATTTTGCGAAAGACCTGCCTTCCCCCCCCATCATATTCGGGGTCAACTACTTCTTGATGGACGAAGAGGGGAAATACTTGAATGGCATAATGGACAAAGTAGTATGGCTAAATTGGATTGTGGAAAGAATTCGTGGCAGAGTGGGAGCTCTTCCCACTCCTACAGGGTTCATACCTCTGTATAGGGACCTCAAACGCCTTTTCGCCGAAAAGCTAGGACTCGATTACTCCGAGGCTCAATACAAGCAACAATTCACGGTCAGGGTTCCACAGCAGCTCGCAAAAATCGAAAGAATCGAACGGATATATCGCAACGAATGGGGGATCCCCGAGGTATTGTTCAAAACCTTAGAGGATCAGAAACTTCGCCTGGAGAAGGCGCGTAAAAGCCTTGGAGACTTCATCTCGCCTTTAGAACTCTCCCAGGGGGCATTGGAAGGCTAAGTCTGTTCACTCGCGCGAGTCTATTCGGGAAATCCAATCAAGCAAGATTTTCACACATCGCAGGTCATGCCTGAGCCCATGAGGCCCCTCCCGAATCATAAACAGTTCTTTTGGCTCACCGGCTTCGGAGTATAGTCGCTTTGCGTGTTCGGGGGGAACAAGCTCGTCATTCATTCCCTGGGCAAGGAGAAGAGGAGCAGGGCTAATTCTGGAAACATAATCTATCGCCCTGATTCTCTCGAAGTTTTGATAAAAGAGGTCAATATCCGGGGGGAACTTCTCGTTCCTTATTATCCCAATCTCTTTTGCCCTCTCTATAAAAAAGCCCATATATTCCCTTTTGAACAAATCGGTGAAGTAGGCTGGAGCTGCCATCGCCGCGACTCCGTCCACCCTTCCAAATTTCCCCCCATACCATATAGCCAAGGCTCCGCCTGTCGAGAACCCCGCCAGAATGATTTTCTCGAGCGAAGAAGAGTATTCTCGCCTAGCGAATTCCACGACGTTCGCCACATCCTCCATCCACCCTTCAAGGCAAAAGTCCCCTTCCGACTCTCCTGTCCCTCTCAGGTTGACGAACAGGCTTCCCCATCCCCTCTCAGAGATAGCGCCCGCAAGCGCTGGATAGCCAGGGTCGGAAGGATCAGGGGGCGAAAGTGGGAGTCCATGGAGAAGAACAACTAGTGTATGCCAAGAAGGTGGCAGGTATGCCTCGCCAGCAAGGAGCAATCCTGCCGATTTAACTTTCACCTTCTGGATGCTAGGCTTTTTCCTCATGACGGTTCTTTCAAACTATCAAATGCCGACTCCGACTCGACAAAGGGTCTCGTGCACTAGAATGTTAACATTGCCGGTATGAGACTTCAGGCTTGGGGATTCATTTTTTGCGGGAAAGCGGGGGGATAATTGGAGAGAAAAAATATTTCGCTCGTGGAACTGGATAGCTATGAACCAGAGCTGGTTCGCAAGAAGGTAGAGCTTGCCATCAACCTCGTGGGCGGCCCATCGGCAATAGTCCCCAAGGGCGGGTCGGTCTTCATAAAGGTAAACGCGCTCGTCCCATCCCCTCCCGAAAAGTGCGTAACCACCCATCCTGAAATAGTGAAAGCTCTCATTCTCTCCTTGAAGTCAGTCACAAGTGAAATAACGATTGGCGATAGCCCCGGTGGCCTTTACAACCGTTTTACCCTTGAAAGAACTTATGAGAAGTGCGGATTCGCCAGGGTAGCGGGAGAGACCGGTGCGCGCTTGAACTTCGACACACGCACTAAAACCGTACCGGTGAAGGAAGGAAAAATACTAAAAAGCGCAACCCTCTGCCGTCCCATGCTCGAGGCAGACCGCCTCATCTCAGTTCCCAAGTTTAAGACCCACATGCTGGTGAATGTTACAGGCGCGGTAAAGAACCTGTTTGGGGCAGTCCCCGGGAAAACCAAGTATGCCTACCATTCCCTCTCCGAGGGGGAAATGGAATTCGCCGACCTCCTGCTGGATGTCTATCTGGGGTCTTCCCCAGATTTTCACCTCGTGGACGCGGTGGAAGCGATGGATGGAAATGGCCCACGACACGGAAGGATCAAGCACATGGGAGCTCTTCTGGGAGGATTCGATGGGCTGGCTGTCGACAACCTCCTCATGATGTTAATCAAGACCGAGCCCGAAAAAAATCTGGTCCTCAAGGCGGCAACAGCAAGGGGGCTGGTAGGGAAGGAAGTCGACCTCAAGGGAGAGGAAATCGAAAAGCTTTCGTTCTCCGAGTTTGAACTTCCGACCAAGAGGAGCGCAAACAATAAGCTGCCACGCTTTGCCGCAAAGCGCCTCGCAAGAGAGCTTTCCTTGAAGCCAACGGTACTCACGGACAAGTGCAATGCCTGTGGAAG
>JAQURN010000092.1 GCA_028715585.1 Actinomycetota bacterium
TTCCGATCTATTCCTGGCTACGAGCGTGAGGGGAGAATGATGGTTACTGTAGGTGTGGGCTGTACGGGTGGGAGGCATCGATCTGTGGTTATAGCCAATGAGCTGGCGAGGAGGTTGAACGAGCAAAGCCGTCCAGCAAACGTGATGGCTAGAGACATAGAAAAGTCATGAACAAAGCGGACAGAATGGCGAAGGAGGAACTTGCTCGCTACCATACTAACAAGAAATGCTGCAAGCTGGCTGAGCTCTCCGCGCTTTTTCATGTGAATGGAGTTTTCACTAGGCGAGCATTCGTCATGGAAAGCGCAAACGTATATACCGCTAAAAAAGCTTATTCTCTCGTCCACGAGTTGTTCAGTCTTGAAACATCCGTAATCAAGGTGAAAGCGGATTCGCCTCGAAGGCAAAATTTATACAGGGTTGAAATTCGCGAGCAGCCTGGATTTCACCAATCGCTCAATGAACTTGGCATTCTCGACTCTACCCTCTCTCCAATAGAGGAGATTCCCAGGAGAATAACCTCCAGACTGTGTTGTGTTTCCGCGGCGTTGAGAGGAGGATTTTTGGGTGGAGGATACTTGGGTGACTTTTATAAGCAAGCAGACCTTGAAATTACCAGCAGCTCGGAAAAAACAGCGGAATCGTTTCTGAAAATGCTAGAGAGGATATCTTTTAACGCGAAGATGCGCCATAGAAGAGGCAACTGGGTTATCTACATGAAGTCTCGAGAACAAATATCTCGACTTCTTGCCACGATTGGCGCCCATCACTCGCATCTCGAGTGGGAGAACCGAAGAATATTGAACGGCACCAGAAACGAGGTCAACAGGCTCGTCAACTGTGATGCCGCGAATGCAAAGAGGACAGCTGTGACTTCCGCGGGGCAGATAGAAGAAATTCTCGAACTAAAGAAGCGCGGACTTCTTGAGCATGCCGACCCAAAACTCGTCGAATTAGCGGAGAAGAGGCTTGAAAATCCCCATTGTTCCTTTGCCGAAATCGGAAGATTACTTTCGCCTCCGGTTACAAAATCAGTTGTGCAAAACCGTTTTAGGCATTTGAGTGCCTTGCTTCAGTGTGCTAACGGAATTCCTTCATGCCCTGGGAAATAGGTGGTTGTTTTTCTCCTCCACGAGGAGCTTTCTGGCAAACATCTGAATATTAAGTTCTTTTTCCGTATTTTATACTTGGAGAACGAGCTATCTTGCGATATATAATCTATGGCTGAATCGCAAAGTATTCGCTGAAGAGATAAAAGGAGGAACAAATGGCAGTGCGAGTTGGAATTAATGGGTTTGGAAGAATTGGAAGGCTTGTCACGAAAGCAGCCCTTGGGCAGGGAAATATCGAAATCGTGGCGGTGAATGACCTTGCCGACGCCAAAACGATGGCGCATCTTTTCAAATACGATTCCGTCTTTAGGAAGTACTCTGGGGAAGTAGAGGTAGATGGGGGCAAACTAATCATAGACGGAAGGGAGATACAGGTTCTTTCTCACAGAGACCCTGAGGAGATTCCGTGGTCCAGCTTGGGCGTTTCAGTCGTGGTCGAATCTACCGGACTTTTTACAAAGAGGGATGGCGCAAGCAAGCATTTGAAAGCTGGAGCCTCAAAAGTCATTATCAGCGCGCCAGCCACCGACCCAGATATTACTATCGTCATGGGTGTCAACGAAAAGAAATACGATTCTTCCAATCACAATATCATTTCTAACGCATCATGCACTACCAATGCGCTCGTTCCACTGGTTAAGGTGCTGATGGATAAATTTGGTGTCGAGAAAGGGTTTATGACCACCATACATGCTTACACGAACGACCAGGTCATCATGGATGCTCCCCACAAGGATCTCAGGCGTGCCAGGGCTGGAGCGGTATCTATAATCCCTACCACTACGGGGGCAGCGCGAGCAACTGGCCTGGTTATTCCGGAAATGAAAGGGAAACTCGATGGAATGGCGATGCGGGTTCCAGTGTTTGACGGATCGGTGGTGGACCTGGTCGCGATACTCGGCAAGGATGTGAGCGTTGAGGAGGTCAATCAAGCCGTCAAGGAAAAAGCAGATAAAGATGACCTCAAAGGGATACTTGCATATACAGAAGACCCCATCGTAAGCATTGATGTTGTTGGAAGCACCTACTCCTCTATTTTTGACGCTGCTTCGACAATGGCGATGGGTAACATGGTAAAAGTGGTTACGTGGTATGACAATGAATGGGGATACTCCAACAGAGTTGTCGATCTCATAAACTATATTTCCTAAAGGGAGTCTGGCGAAGATGAGTAACGGAATCAAGACCATTGATGAGCTTGATGTCTCGGGAAAGAAAGTTCTTGTTAGGGTGGATTTCAACGTCCCCCTGGATAAGTATGGAAACGTCGTTGACGACACCCGAATAAAGGGTGCGATTCCAACAATAAAATATCTTTTGGACCATGGAGCAACCCCTATCCTGATGTCGCACCTTGGTCGTCCAAAGGGTCAGGTCGTGGAAAGCCTGCGAATGGCTCCAGTGGGAAAGAAGCTCCAGGAATTGCTTGGGCATCCCGTTATTACCCTGAAGGAATGCGTAGGCCCAGCAGTCAAGAAAGCCATTGATGAAAATCCAGGAAAAGTAATACTTCTGGAGAACCTGAGGTTCTATCCCGGAGAGCGTGACAATTCGCCTGATTTTGCCAAAGGACTTGCTGACCTTGCTGACATATATGTGAACGACGCTTTTGGAACGTCTCACAGGTCTCACGCTTCCACGGTGGGAGTACCTGGATATCTTCCCTTTGCGATGGGCTTCCTTATGAAAAAAGAACTTGAGACTTTTCGAAAACTCCTTGAGGAACCAGAACACCCGTTTGTGGTGATTCTCGGTGGGATAAAGGTATCTGACAAGTTGGGGCTAATAGATAGCTTTACCCAGATTGCTGATACGATTCTCGTCGGTGGAGGGATGTGTTTCACCATACTGAAAGCCATGGGTAAAAATGTTGGTAATTCGGTAGTCGAGGAGGCTGAGCTTACCCAGGTTGCGGCGACGCTGAAAAAATCGAACAAAAAAGGAGCCAAGATAGTAGTACCGATAGACTTCGTCGTTGCCGACAGGTTTGACAAGGATGCCAATTACAAAATTGTCTCTGCGGATTCCATCCCAGATGGTTGGATGGGGCTGGATATAGGTCCGGCAACTGCCGAAAAGTATTGCAAGATTATAATGAGGGCAAAGACTATTTTTTGGAACGGTCCGATGGGCGTATTTGAGTGGCCATCGTTCGCAAATGGAACCCGAAGAGTGGCTCAATGCATAGCTGAGAGCGAGGGAACTTCTGTCGTGGGAGGCGGCGATTCCGATGCCGCGATAAAGCAATTTGGGCTCGAGGGAGGAATCGATTTCATATCAACTGGTGGTGGGGCGGCGATGAGACTGCTCGAAGGGAAAGTCCTTCCCGCTATCGAAGCACTTCAAAACCTGGAAGAACAGTAGAAAAATTTTAGGAGGTCAGGAAATTTGCGCACACCGATAATAGCTGGAAATTGGAAAATGAACCTTCTTGCAGAGGAAGGAAAAGAGCTGGTCAAAGAGATTTGGAAAAACATACCAGGACTCTCTGGTGTAGATGTAGTTGTCTGTCCCCCATTTGTGGACATACCTTCCGTTGCTAGCGCTATCAATGAGAAAGGGATGTCGATTGAGCTTGGGGCTCAGAATATGCACTGGGAGGAATCGGGAGCCTACACTGGTGAAGTATCTCCGTTGATGCTCAAAGATTTAGGGGTCAAGTATGTAATCATCGGTCATTCGGAAAGACGCCAGTTTTTTGGAGAGACGGACCAGGGCGTTAATCGAAAGGTAAAGTCGGCACTCGCTCACGAGCTTATTCCGATAATGTGTGTAGGCGAAAGTCTCGAGGAGAGGGAAGCGGGCCAGACTGAAGAAGTTATTACTGGGCAGGTGAAAAGGGGGATGTTCGAGCTTTCGGCGGAGAAAGCCTCAAATGTGGTTATAGCGTATGAGCCTATCTGGGCAATAGGCACTGGAAAATCCGCCACGGCGGAGGATGCCGAGAAAGTCATTTCTGGGATAAGGAAAACCGTCCTCGAGCTGTTTGATAAGGGATGCTCTGAGAAGGTAAGAATTCAGTACGGCGGAAGCGTAACACCTGAGAATATAGTTGATTTCATGGCAATGAAGGACATAGATGGAAGTCTCGTGGGGGGAGCAAGCTTGAAAGCCGATTCTTTCTCAGAAATTCTTAGGCGGGTTTGATTTTTTAGGGAGCTCGATTAATGGATGTGATTGAGATATGGGTATTTTAAAAATAGTCCTGATCGTCATTCATGTCATCGTTTCGATTGGCTTGATAATAGGTGTTTTGCTCCATGCTGGCTCACAAGGAGGGCTTTCGGGTATTTTTGGTGGGGGTGGGGGCTCGATGTTTTCGGGTTCCTACATAATCGAGAAAAATCTAGACAAGATAACAATAGTCCTAGGGGCAGTGTTTGCGGCGACCACGATTGCCTTGGTGTGGGTGTTCTCTCCCAAGTAGTAGCTATTGCTAGCTGCTTTGGTGTTGTGCTAAACTACAAATAGATTAGAAGCTCGAGCGAGTGGGCGATTTGCCCACTTTTTGTTTAATTTGGGCGATTTGTGGAAGAACAGGATTTTGCGGAGAAGTCAACTCGCGGGTTGGAGAAAGCCGTGGAAGATACTCTTCTGGGGCTAGGGCTCGAGTTGGTTGAAATTCAGCTTGGTTCAAAGAGCAAAAAACGGTTTGTTCGGCTCACCATCGATAAAAAAGATGGTGTAAGCGTTGAGGATTGCTCAATGGCAAATAAAGTCGTGGGCAAGCTGCTCGAAAGGGAGGGTTTTCCTAGGGGGGGATACGTACTTGAAGTAATGAGCCCTGGAATTTTCAGAATTTTGGAAACAAGAAAGGATTTCTCAAAAAGCGTTGGTAAGAAGGTAAAACTTAAGCTAAAGGAACCATTTGAAGGAGAGCGGACTATTACAGGAATGCTTCGAGAGGCAAGCGAAAGACAACTTACTATTGAAGTTGGAGAAAGAAACATTCAGTTTGATTACGATTTTATAGAGGAGGCAAAGCTGAATCCCGATTTACCCTGGTAGAGGGAAAAGAAGGGCGCGCGAGATGCAATTCAAGCTTATGGATGTGCTCAAACAAATAGAATCCGAAAAAGGCATTGCCGTGGACGCGATTCTCGAGGCACTGGATGATGCTCTCCTGACCGCGTATGAGAAGAATTATTCCTCGGAAGGTGAAGCGAGAATCGAAATTGACAGGCAAACCGGACAGATAAAGGTTTTTGAGAAACTCGAAGGAAAAAACGAGGAAATAGAAGTTACCCCTGATAATTTTGGCCGGATTGCCGCGCAAACCGCTAGGCAGGTGATAATTCAGCGTATCCATGAAGCCGAGCGAGAGAAAATGTTCGATGAATATCACGGAAGAGAGGGAGAAATAGTAACAGGGATTGTTCAACAGGCTGATGCGAGATACATGCTGATAGACCTTGGCAAGACTGAAGCGCTCACGCCGCCTCAGGAACAGGTGAAGGGAGAGCGATACGAGCACGGAGCGAGGATTAAGGCATATGTAGTCGAGGTAAAA
>JAQURN010000093.1 GCA_028715585.1 Actinomycetota bacterium
CGCTCTCCTCCTCACCACAGCCCGCAAAGAGAACAAAGGGAGAGGACAGAAGCATGAGCGATAGCAATACTACAAGCGCGGCTCGCCCTAACCTCTCTGCCCCAGACAACCTTTTGCCCCCCGTCATTGGGCGCCCCCTGACTCTTTTACCATAGCCCAGATGTGTATATCGAAGTTGGGGACGACGTCTTGAGCGGCTACTCGGAAACCCAGGCTCTCGTAGAAGCTAACATTCTCTTCTTTCTCCGTCTCCAGGTAACACGCCGCGCATTGGCTGCTTGCCTTCTCGAGCATGGCGCGCACCAATTCCCTGCCTATGCCTCTGCCTTGTGAGTCCGGTGAGACTCCAAGAACCCATAGATACGAGTGCAACTTTGGGGCGTTCTCCACCCGAAGCTTGTTGGCTATGGTTGCTTCGGAGAGAAGGCGGCGGCAAGTTTCCCACTCTACGTGGAGGGGCATGGTGTAAAATCCCGAGCGAATTATCCGCCACGGCGTAAGATTGGTATTTCCAGGAGGCAGCCAGCATGCCACTCCCTTTAGCGAGCGGTCTGTTATGACTTCTCCATATAAGGCACAGTACTCCACCATCTTTTTGTGGAGCCATAAAAGCAGTGCGCGGCGCTTCTCCTCTTTTGGAATGAATGCGGTGTAAGGAGGGGATTGCAGGAACGCCTCCGTCAAGACATTTACTGCCTTTTCTCTTTGAGCGGCTTTGAGTTCCACTATCTCGGGGGGTTCGCTCAACTTGTTTGCTCCTGGGAACCGAGTGATTGCTATTTCATATGTTAGCACCGACGCTGGAGTTCTGACAGGGCTTTGGCACCTAGTCAGATTTTTCCAGTCCCAAGAGCCAAGTTCTCGTTTTTCTTCCCCACCAGGAACTTGTTTATCTCATACATCACCACCGCGATGAGATAAAGAGGGATGCCGAAAGGATACTGCACATAGTCCAGCGGTCTGCCCACAGCAAGGACCAAGAGAGGTGCAATCCATGGCAGGAATTTGAACACAACGGGAAAGGCGAACCCTCCCACGGCGTAAATCATCAATGCCAGCCCGATGAGGTCAGTGACCAGCAAGACGTTTAAGTTCCCGGTTTGTACCCCTACTCCCAAGAAGTCAAAAATGGTGAATGCCATGAGCCGGATGTAGAACTTAGATATTCCAGCGAAGTTCAAAGGGAAGTAAGTCGGGTGGGCTTCCCACTCCTGCCTGTGTCTTTTTGCCCTGACGAGGTGGAATATTCCCCAGAGCACCAGGATTAGGTTCATCCCACAGAAGATTACCTGCCGGTTAAGCGAGGTGGGGTAATTGGTCCGAAGGAGGTTTGCCGTTCCCAAGCCATCTTGGTAGAAACGGGCGTTCAGCAAGACTCCACTGGTGGAGTCGTTCACGATTGTGCCTACGTTTTTGCCCATTTCATCGTAGAGATTGAGTTCCCATGAATACTGGGGCCCGTAGCTGCGGTCCTCGCTGCGGTGATACCACAATACCATGTTGTCTGAGTTCTTCTGCTTCACATGCGCTTGCAGCACAGAGTCCAATCCGGTGAACTCGCTGGAGAAGTACGGCTTCTTGTCGTTGCCGAACGTAGCGGAGGTGTACCAGGGTTCCATGTGGAGGTCGTAATAGTAGATGAGCGGGGCGTTTATTTGGGTGTCCTCGAGCACCTTAGCGGTGTCGCGATTGACCACAAGCTTATTTGTCTTGCCTCCCACCTTGACATTTAAGGTAGCGGTCTCGTCATCCGCCGCAACTGTTTCTATCTCGAGCAGAGAACCGCCCAGCTTGCGGGCGATGGTTCCCTCCAGTTGATAGGTTGCGTAGAAGCCCTTTGAGTAAAAGGACCCTGCGACGAAGATGTTCGACCCTTTGGTGATTCCATACCATCCTGCTAAAAACACCGCTATGGCGATAGCCAGGATGAGAAAATCATAGAAAGCGAAATCCCTCCTGCGGGAGGCTTGATTGGACTTTTTAGCCTTCTCACTCAACGTGTACCCCCTCTTTCTGCATGATTTACGGTGGCTTTTATTGGTTTCGCCTCATTTTATCCCATGCATGGAAGTCCACGTGAAGAAACAGCTCGAATGCCGCAAGACGGATCAAATGGCTTGCTGGCGGAGCCGACTGTCCGCAATTACGCAAATTGGACACGATAATTATTCAAGGTGGACACCGAAACATACAGTGGATTGTGGACTCAACCCGGGAGAGCAGAGGCTACTGTCCGGCAAGCTCGTGATTTTTACAGTTAAGGAATGAATTGCTCTGCTAGTATGGTGATGCGCCCGTCGGTAGCTTGAATGTGAAAAGGGGCTGAAGTGGACAGCCAGGGATACAAAGCGAAAAGTTGTTTGAGCTCCTTATAGCTAATAATTCTCCCTTCGGTGGAGGAGCCATCAAGTCGAGTTGTCGTGGTGATCAGAGCGTCCTTCGCAATTTCAAATGTTCTAATTTTAGGATTCTGGTTTCGGACATACCAATCATTGGGTACATAGTAACTAGGATCAGCATCAGGAGGACATTTCCCGTCTTCTATCATGGCTTTTATCGCTTCATCTCCAAAAAATAATTGGACATAATCAATATCTAAATATCTTTTTCCATCCTTTTCGTAAACAGCTTTAATATAACCTACTGCCTTCTCGATTTCACCCGGTTTATTTATTGGTTCTTCCCCGCCCGCTGGTGCTTCTTGTTGTGCTTGCAGTTGTGCTATTTGATTTTGTAATTTACGAATCTTCTCTTGCAATTTTTTGTTTTCTTTTTGCGCTTGCTGATTTTGTGCTCGCAAACCTTTGCTATAAGATCTTTGCCATAGATAAACTCCACCTCCTGCAACCAAAGCAGTAAGCAAAATTATCAAGAGAATTAAAAGAAAGTTACGCTTTACTGGTTGTGTTATTGGTTGTTCCTCATCCATAACTTTTTAGTTCTAGGTTAGTTTTTTCTCGACTTTGATTGTACCGCAGCCCGTTCCCTGGATACAACTTTGTGGCTCATGTTGCCTCCCTGACTCCGTAGTACTCCTTGCGTTCCCCTAGTGGGCTCCCCTACCCATTCTTCTTGATCAACTACTGCTCGTTGTAAAGCTCCACGAACTCGGTGACACGTTGGCCTCAAGCTCAGAGACACATGTGCCACTCTCGCGTTCAGATGCACTACGCCCGCTTGCTCCTTTGAAGGGATAGTCGTTAAGTGGAATTACCAGGGCGTGCGGTCTTATAATAGAAGTCCGCGAAGCTTTATCGAAAAGGGAGGCGAGCAACGTGGAACTCAGCGCAAGAAACGTTCTCAAGGGGAAAGTCACAAAGGTCAACCATGGGGTGGTCAACTCCGAGATAACCCTGGAGGTCGCCAACGGAGTAGAAGTCGTTGCTGTTATCACCAAGGCTTCAGCAGAGAAACTTGGCCTCGTCGAAGGCAAGGATGCTTATGCGGTCATAAAGGCTACTAGCGTGATGGTGGCTGTCGACTAATCGGGTTTTTCATTAAGACATCCAGCATTCTTCAGAGCTCTGGGGGGATACTCCCCCCGCAAGGAAGATAAGCCCCCTCGTGCGCCGTCCCATGGGTAGGCTTGTGCACCGAGAGTGTCATTCTGCGCCGCACCAGCAAGGCTCGCGACCGAAGGTGTACTGGATGTACTCCGAGGGAGTACAACGAAGCTGGGGTGGATGCAGGGGCGCTCGAATGCCAGGATATCTATGGGACGGCGCACCAAGTTCGATTCCCTCAGAGGGTTAAAACGTTTATGTTGGAGCCGACGGAGGAATCGAACCGTCGCTCGCGGGGAAGAATAAACACTTGAGTTCAGGTGCACTACGCCCGCTCGCTCTTCCAGGAGGAACTCGCGTCCCCCCTAGGACGGTCGCTTACGCGACCTCGAATGCTCCCCCCGCAAGGAAGATAAGCCCCCCTGGGTTCGATTCCCGCAAAGAAGTGGGGAAAAAGGAAATAATGGAGCCGACGGAGGGAATCGAACCCCCAACCTGCGCATTACAAGTGCGCTGCTCTTCCGATTGAGCTACGTCGGCTTCGAGGGTAGGAATCCCAGGCTAGTTGAGCTTTCTCCTGCTCAAGTGCTCCTCGGATTGGAAGTGTTCTTCCATCTTGCGCTTTATCCGTTGAAGGGCGTTGTCGACAGCTTTGACTTCACAATCAAGGTCAATGGCAATATCCTGGTACGATTTACCCTGCATATATCCTTTGAGCACTTCTGCCTCGAACGCTGAGAGCATTTCGGGGAAATTATCCTTAAAGTTTTTCAGCTCTTCTTTCCCGATTACCACCCGAACCGGATCGGTTGACTCTTCGGCGGGGATAAAATCGACGAAGGCCCTCTCCTGTTCTCCATTTTCCCTGAGGGGATTGCTCAAGGAGACGTAATTATTGAGAGGCATGTGCTTCTGCCTTGTAGCTGTCTTGATAGCGGTAATAATCTGGCGGGTTACGCATACATCCGCGAAAGCCTTGAAGGAAACATGCTTCTCTTCCTTGAAATCCCTTATCGCTTTGTACAGTCCAATCATACCCTCCTGGATGACATCTTCACTCTCGGCGCCCACGAGAAAATATGTCTGCGTCTTCATGCCGACGAAGCCTCTATATCTCTCGAGCAGGAGGGATTCAGCTCGCCTGTCTCCCTTCTGGGCAAGCTCAACTGCTTTCTCGTCACTTAAGTTCTCACTAAGCACTTCTTTTTTCTCTCCTTTGTTGTTTCCTTACTATCTATAACGAAGATACCAGGAAAAGATATCCCCGAAAAGAGTCAAAGCGCATCTTTTTGTCCGGGTTGGACTAGAGGGCGAAAGGGGCTGTCGCGCGTTGGCATGCGCTAATGCTTTATTCTCCACCTGAAACCATCTCGACCATCTTCCACCGTCACCCCGAGCTCAGAAAGTCTTTTTCTGATGCCGTCTGCGAAAGAAAAGTTTTTCTGTCGCCTTGCTTCTTCACGAATTTCTAGAATCATCTCTATCAATTGTTCTCTCGTCGGACTTTCCTCCGTGGCGATAGCCGCGCCAAACCCTTTATCGGATGGTTTTTGCGGACCCTGGAGAAGTCCGAGAGTCTCACACAGTGCGGTGAGAATTGACTCTCCCTCCATCAAAACGAGTTTGGTGGCAGGAGTCTTCATTGCGTCAACCTCCTCCATGTAGAGGTTTATCTCGCGAACGAGTTTGAATATCACCCCCAGGGCGGCCGCGGTATTGAAGTCGTCCTCCATGCTTTCGCGAAACTCATCCTCGCCGCTATTGAGAAAGTGAATGAGCTCGGTTTCCCTGCCTGTTCTCTCCATACTTGCCTTTTCATCTCCAAACTTTGTGATTCGTTCGCGGGGCCCGAAAAGGCAGGTGGAAATCCTTTCAAGCGCCGTATTTGCTTCCTCTAAAGCTTCTTCACTGAAGC
>JAQURN010000094.1 GCA_028715585.1 Actinomycetota bacterium
TCAACTTCGCAAGCCTGGCCTATGACTATGGGACCTGAGCTTATTATCATTATCCTTTCGATGTCACTTCTGCGCGGCATGTATCAAACTCCGTGACAAATTCGGGTTCTTTGCCATCGTTCCATTAAATCTATAAAATCGGAAAAAAGATGGGCAGAATCATGTGGTCCTGGAGAAGCCTCTGGGTGATACTGGACGGAAAATGCTCCCACTTCCTCGCACCTCAAGCCCTCTACCGTGCCGTCATTGAGGTTTGAGTGGGTGATTTGGACCTTTCCGTACGGGCTCCCCTCCAAAGATGAGCCTTCGATCACGAAACCGTGATTCTGAGCTGTTATCTCCACCTTCCTGGTTTCGAGATTCATGACCGGTTGGCCTCCGCCCCTGTGTCCAAACTTTAGCTTATAAGTCCTTCCCCCAAGGGCAAGCCCCAGCAACTGGTGCCCCAGGCATATCCCAAATATCGGAACCTTTCCTAGGATTTCCCTCACTGCCAGGGTGGCGTAAGTCACCGCCGCCGGGTCTCCAGGACCATTCGACAGAAAAACGCCGTGGGGCGAGAGGTCAAGCACCTCCTCGGCAGGCGTAGTGGCTGGAACTATCTTTACCTTGCATCCAAGGTTTCCCAGGATGCGAAGGGCGCTCTTCTTTATCCCGAAGTCGTATGCCACAACCAAAAAACCTTCCTCGCCTTTCCCATTCCACTGGTAGGGCGCCTCGCATGTAACGTCTTTTACGAGGTCTCTTCCCACAAGCCCAGGGGAAAGATTGACACGCTCGAGAAGGCTCATTGGGTCATCTTCCTCGGTGCTCAAGCCGGCTTTCATAACTCCGTAGGAGCGAATGTGACGCGTGAGCATCCTGGTATCTATCCCCTCCATCCCGATAACTTTGTGCCTTAAAAGAAAGGAGTCCAAACTTTCCACGGAGCGACAGTTGCTGTGTATCCTCGAGGACTCTCGAACTATGAACCCACCCATCCAGACTTGGTTCGACTCCATATCTTCGGGGTTCGTGCCATAGTTGCCAATGAGAGGATAGGTCATCGTGACCATCTGACCCGCATAGGATGGGTCGGTAAGAATCTCCTGGTAGCCCGTCATGCTGGTGTTGAAACATACCTCCCCGAAAAACTCGCCCTCCGCCCCAAAATTCCTTCCTGTAAAATAAGTTCCATCCTCCAGAACAAGCAAAGCGCGTTTTCTTCCTTCAAGCCCCGGGGAAGACTTCCCCTCTTTCAAAGACGACCCTCCCTTCAAAAATAGTGGACTGGACTCTCCCTTTTAACTCCCACCCCAAAAAGGGGCTGTTCTTGGAGCGCGACCTAAAACCCTCGGGTTTGACAGTCCATTTCTCATCGGCATTGAACACAACAAAATTTGCGATGTCGCCCTCGGCAAGGGTTGTGGAATAACCCCATCTTTCCATCCCTGTAATCCTCGCCGGAGAAATTGTAAGTTTCGCGATAGCCTCCTCTAGAGAGAGAATGCCAGAATCCACCAGTTTCGTAACCACCAAGCCAAGCGAGGTCTCTAGCCCTATCACGCCAAAAGGAGCCTTCTCGAATTCCACCTCTTTCTCGTGAGGGGCATGAGGAGCGTGGTCGGTGGCTATCACGTCAATCGTTCCGTCGGCAAGCCCCTCTAAGACGGCTTTGACGTCTTGAGCCGAGCGCAAAGGCGGATTTACCTTCAGGTTGGTATCGTAGGAGGTAAGAAGAGCTGAATCCGTAAGAGAAAAATGGTGAGGGGTGACCTCCGCGCTCACCAAAACGCCCCTCTTTTTCGCCTCCCTAACCAGCTCAACGGAGGCGGCGGTGGAGACATGCGCGATGTGCAACCGCGCGGAAGCCTTCTCCGCAAGGCAAATGTCCCTGAAGACGGAAATCTCCTCCGCCTCCGGGGGAATTCCCTCGAGCCCAAGAGAGGTGGAAAAATAAGACTCGTTCATCTGCCCTCCGCGGCTCAAGCTCTTATCTTCGCAGTGGGAAATTATCAAGCCGCCAAGGGTAGCGGCGTATTCCATCGCCCTTAGCATAACTTCAGAATCTGACACAGAGTTGCCGTCATCGCTAAAACAGGTCACATTTGCGCCGCACCTTGCCATCTCAGACATGGGAGCGAGATTCTTTCCGTCCGTTCCCACGGTAATCGCTCCATGGGGAAGCACCATCGAGAGACCGACTTCCTTCCCCCTCGCAAAGACATATTGCGCTACCGCCTGGTTGTCTATGGGGGGGTCTGTATTGGGCATGCAAAATACAGCCGTATATCCTCCGGCGCAGGCAGCTTCACTTCCACTCTCAATGTCTTCTTTGTATTCAAAGCCGGGTTCTCTCAAGTGGGCATGCATCTCAACAAATCCAGGGGCAACTAGGCAGTCACGCGCGTCTATCACCCTCCCCCGGCTGGAAATCCCCCTACCTACCCCAGCTATCCTCTCTCCCCTTATGAGGATATCCCCCTCCGCGCGCAAGCCCCCAGGACAGCCGAGAAGCCGCCCTCCCTTAACGAGTATCTCCTCGTCCTTCACGTCTTTCATGATGCTTTCCTTCTCACTGTTCCCTCTCAAACCGCTCCGAGGAAACGCTCCCAGAAAGGAGCTTGTATAAAACCGCCATTCTCACCGCTACCCCTGCGGCGACCTGCCCCGCGATGGAAGGCTCCACCTCGTCGGCAACGGATGAGGCTATCTCCACTCCCCTGTTCATAGGACCTGGATGCATAACCAGGGGCTTCTTCTCGAGCTTATCCCACCTCTTCTCGCTCAAGCCATAGTTTTCGTGGTATTCCTCGAGAGAAGGAAACCTTGGTCCCTCTATCCGTTCCGCTTGAACTCGAAGCAGGTAGAGCACATCACACCAGCCGAGTGCCTCGTCTAACGAGACAGTCGTCTCGACGCCGAACTCCTCGATGCCAGCGGGAAGAAGCGTTCTGGGGGCGCATAGCAAAACTTTCGAGCCGACTTTATTAAGGGCAAGGATATTGCTCCTAGCGACGCGGGAGTGCTCTATATCCCCCACGATTGCCACCTTCAAACCTTCCAGACCGCCCATTCTCTCGCGCATCACATACAGGTCAAGCAAAGCCTGAGTGGGGTGCTCGTGCATCCCGTCCCCGGCGTTAATAACGCTACAGTCAACCCACTTGGTAAGCATCTGAGGCGCCCCAGAGCTTTGATGACGCACTACCACCGCGTCAGCTCCCATGGAAAAAATCGTTTTGGCGGTGTCCTTGAGGCTTTCGCCCTTTACGATGCTAGATGTGCCAGACGAGAAGTTCACAACATCGGCGCTCAAGCGCTTTGCCGCAAGCTCGAAAGACATCCTCGTTCTGGTGCTTGGCTCGAGGAAAAGGTTGACTATAGTCTTTCCCCTCAAAGCGGGAACCTTCTTTACTGGCCTCCTCAAAACCTCGGCAAAAGAGCTGGCAAGGCTCAAAATGCCTGAAATTTCATCCTTTGAAAGATCGGCTATAGAAATCAGGTTCTTTGCTTCACCTGCCATTCAATCATCCTTCCCAGGCGGGGCTTTCTTACTCATCAAGAAAGCTCTCCCTCGCCTATTTCCACCATATCCACTCCGTCAACTTCCTCGAGGGAAACTTTCACCCTCTCTTCACCAGCCGTGGGGATATTCTTGCCCACATAATCAGCCCTTATGGGAAGCTCGCGATGTCCTCTGTCAATCAATACCGCGAGCTGGATTACCTTAGGCCTTCCAAAATCGGTAATCGCATCCAGGGCAGCCCTGGTGGTTCTTCCCGTGTAGAGAACGTCATCCACTATGATGACTTTTTTATCGGTCACGTCGAAATCGAGATTGGTAACGCCAACATCAGGGGTAGGCCTTATCGAGATGTCATCCCTGTAAAGCGAGACGTCGAGCTCCCCGATGTCAACCTTCCCGCCCTCTATCTCCTCGATAGCGCGCGCAATCCTCCTGGCAAGATGGACTCCCCTTGTCCTCACGCCGATGAGGGCAATCCCTTCGGAGCCCTTGTTCCTCTCCAGTATCTCGTGGGCAACCCGTTTCAATATCCTCTGGATATCATCGCTATCGAGTATCTTTGCCCGCGCCCTAAAACCCATTGCAACCACCGCGAGCGATAACGCACAGACAAAAGAAAAGCCTCCCCGTTCTTCGAGAAGGCACATTTCTTTTTTTCTCTTTCACTTTCTTTCCTCCCTTGCCAGCCTCTCAGGACCGACTTAAAGGTTTTTCAAAGGATAACACCTCTCACCGGCGAAGGCAAGCGCGTGTGCACTTTCCGGCGGCTATATCCCTTTCGATTCTGCCCAGGATACCGTTTATAAACTTTCGCGAATCCTCTCCACAGTAAGTTTTCGCCAGGTTGACCGCCTCGTTTATGGTGGAGCCAGAAGGAACGTCATCCATGCACAGCAACTCGAAAGCCGCCATTCTCAAGATATTTCTATCAAGCCCACCCATCCGCCCAACCTCCCATCCACAGGAGTACTTTCCAATCAATTCGTCAATGGCATCCCGTTTTTTCTCGACTCCACGCACCAGCTTCATTCCGAATTCGCCAGGGGTGTT
Organism: Actinomycetota bacterium; assembly: GCA_028715585.1. Taxonomy (GTDB): domain Bacteria; phylum Actinomycetota; class Geothermincolia; order Fen-727; family JAQURN01; genus JAQURN01. The sequence continues at coordinate 4,559 of JAQURN010000094.1, forward strand.
TTCGCCCGCCCTTTTTTTAGCGAGGAGCGCTTCCTCAGACGAGCAGCCACGGATATCCATCTCGAACAGAAGCATCAAGGCGCGCCGCCTCTCGGCACCCCTCTTGGTTTTTCCTCCTACCATGCCAAACCCCTCAAGCGAATTAGACGCGCTCTATGTATTCGCCGCTCCTGGTATCAACTTTGACTGTGTCACCTTCTTCAACGAAAAGTGGAACCTGCAAGCGAAACCCCGTCTCCAAAACAACAGGCTTTGTGGCTCCGCTAGTAGTATCTCCCTTGAGCCACGGCTCCGCCTCCTTAACCTCAAGGAGGACGGCAGAAGGAAGCTCGATAGAAATTGGCTTTCCCTCGTGAACATAGACGTCCACCTCCAAGTTCTCGCCGAGGAAGAACGCATCATCGCCAACAACATCGCCAGGGATGGTTACCTGCTCGAAGGTTTCCATGTCCATAAAGACGAAATCATCTCCATCGGGGTAGAGGTATTGCATGCGCCTGTGGGAGAGCAGCACCTCGTCGAACTTCTCCCCCGCCCTGAACGTTCTCTCTAAAACCGCGCCGGTCTCTACGTTCTTAAGCCTCGTTCTCACGAACGCCCCGCCTTTGCCTGGCTTGACATGCTGAAACTCTACGAGGCGAAAAAGATTGCCCTCCAGCTTGAGCACAAGACCTTTTCTGAAATCGCTCGTTGATATTATTTGTTATACCTCCTTACCCTTGACCTCAAACCTTGCCTAATCTTGCCACAGACAAGGCACTTTCGATATTATCTCTCGAGAGCGCTATCTTGTCTTACCAAAACTTAAACTTTTTAAGGATGCAAGATGGA
>JAQURN010000095.1 GCA_028715585.1 Actinomycetota bacterium
TTACATGGACGTGCGTGCCTTCGGCAAGGGCTTCGAGGAATTCTACGATAGGGTAAGAAGAGAGGGAATCCGCTACATCAGAGGAAACCCCTCCGAAATATACCGAAAGGGCGATGACCATACCCTAGTGGTAAAAGTCGAGGATACCCTTACCGGAACGCCGCTCGAGCACGAGGTGGACCTGGTGGTCCTGGGAGTAGGACTCGAGCCAAGGCAAGACGTTAGAGAAATCATAGATTTGTTCAAGCTCTCCCAGTCAACCGATGGTTTCTTCCTGGAAGCGCACCCAAAACTTCGACCCGTAGATACCGCCTCAGACGGCATATTCCTTGCCGGGTGCTGCCAGGGGCCTAAAGACATCCCCGACACGGTCGCCCAAGCAAAGGGCGCGGCATCGAGCGCTCTTATACTGATGGCTTCGGGCAAAGTAAAGGTTGAAGCCCAGACGTCGGTGGTTGATGCCGATGCTTGTCGCGGTTGCGGCTTCTGCGTCGAGGTTTGCCCTTACGACGCTATAGAGCTGATAGAAGAGACAAGAATGGGACAACCGGTGAAGATTGCAAAGGTAAACGAGGCTCTTTGCAAAGGATGTGGAAGCTGCGCCGCGGCTTGCCTCTCCGGAGCAATACAGCCGAGGTCTTTCAAAGATGAGCAAATACTTCCCCAGATTGCGGTGTTAGGAGTGAAGTCCTCATGAGTGATGAATTCGAACCAACCATAATCGCGTTTTTGTGTAACTGGTGTTCTTACGCGGGAGCGGATCTTGCCGGAACCTCGAGGATACATTACCCGCCAAACGTGAAGATAATCAGGGTAATGTGCTCAGGCAGAGTAAATCCGCTATTCCTCATGAACGCTCTACAACAGGGAGCAGACGGTGTGCTTATAAGTGGATGCCATCCCGGAGACTGCCACTATCTGGAAGGCAATTATTATTCCCGCCGGCGCTTCGTCCTCATGCATCGCCTCCTCGAGCACATCGGTGTCCATCCCAATCGCGTTCACATGAGTTGGGTTTCGGCATCCGAGGGCGAAAAATTCAAAGAGGTAGTAAGCGAAGTTCGTGACAAAGTGAAGGAAATAGGTCCCATGAATCAGTTCGGGCGGAGGCAGATAAATTGGTAGATCAAGGCGAGCTCAGACAAAAAGCAAAAGAAGTCATCTCACGAGAAGATGTGAGACGCCTTATAGGCTGGAAGAGGGGAACCTATGGTTTCGAGGCGGCGCCTGCCGTAATAAAAGACCCCTCAGAAGCCGACGAACTCGTCTTCGACCCCACATGCGTTCAGAACCCAGCCAGCTTCGTGACCCTAGAGGAAAAACCGCCACTGCCGAGGGGGGTGGAGCCTGACCTTCGCAAGGTGGGGGTATTCGCAAAGGGTTGTGATTCCAGGGCTCTCATTCAGCAAATGGTTGAGCAAGCCTACGAGCGTGACCACATAGTGGTAATCGGAATACCCTGCCGTGGAGTCATAGACCACAGGAAAGCGGAAAAGCTCTTCGGGGACGTAACCCCCGACCTGGTGGAAATCAGCGGCGACAAGGTGGTCATAGAGATTGGTGGAGAAAAAAGGGAAGTCGCGCGGGAAGATGTCCTGATGGCGAAATGCCTGAGATGTCGCTACCCGAACCCTCTGATAAGCGATGTTCTGGTGGGCGGAGAAGTAGAGAAATTCGCGGATGATGATTTTTCCGATGTCGATGAGTTCGAGAAGAAATCGCCAGCCGAAAAATGGGAATTCTGGGAAAAGGAATTCTCGAAGTGTATAAGGTGTTATTCCTGCCGAAACGTGTGCCCCATGTGCTACTGCCCAGAATGCGTGGTGACACGACTCAAGCCGCAGTGGACAAGGCGCTCCGTTGACCTGAGCGAAAATACCTCATATCACATCGAGAGATCTTGGCATCTCGCCGGCAGGTGCATCGAGTGCATGGAGTGTGAAAGGGTTTGTCCTATGGACATACCAATCATGACCTTGAACCGCAAGCTTACCCGCGACGTCAAAGAGCTGTTCAGCTACGAACCGGGAACCGATGTTGAGGCGAGCCCTCTGCTCACCTCTTACAATCCGCAAGACCCGGAAGAATACATAATGTAAGGCGAGGAAGTGAAAAATGGCAGACTATGTATTCCAGAAGGAGAAAATCGAAGAACTCCTAGGGGGAATGGCAAAGAATTACGAAGTCCATGCGCCCCTTCTAAATGCTGGAATCGTTCGGTTCGGGAAGGTTGAGGAAGGCGGTCCGGCGCTCGCAAAGTTGGATGATTACTCCAACTCGAGCGTTCCACCTAAGGAACTCCTCTTCCCCCAGACCGAGACGCTCTTCAGATATCGCCTGGGAACAGGTGGAATCGAGCCAAAGGTGCCCGACGCGGGGGCAAAGGTGGCAGTTTTTGGAATAAGGCCATGTGATGCGCAAGCTTTCGCGATAGTAGATAAATTATTTGGATGGGATTATCCCGACCCCTATTTCCAGAACAGGAGAAAGTCCACCGTACTAATTGGTCTCGCGTGTTCTTCCCCATGTTCCACATGCTTCTGCACGAGCTTGGGTGGTGGACCCACAAACGACGAGTATCTCGACGTGGCAATGTATGACCTAGGAAACGAAATTTACCTAAAGACCGTTACCGAAAAAGGCGACGAGCTCTGTAAATCAATCTCAGACTTGCTAGAGGAGGCTTCCCCAAGCCACCTGGAGGCTTGTCAAAATCAGTCGAAGGAGGCAGCTTCTAAAATTAGACGCTCCATCGACACAAACGGGATACCCGAGAAACTCCCAGCTCTCTACGACAACCCCTTCTGGGAACAGTTCTCCGACAGATGCCTTGGATGCGGCATTTGCACTTATCTCTGTCCTACCTGCCATTGCTTCGACATTCAAGACGAGGTAGAGGTATTCGATGGAAGAAGGGCAAGGATGTGGGACACATGCATGTTTGAGGAATACACTCGCCATGCCTCAGGCCACAACCCCAGGCCAACCCGCAAGGAAAGAACGAGAAACCGGGTAAGCCACAAATATTCATACTTCCCCACCAACTTCGGGGTTATCGCCTGCGTTGGGTGCGGGCGTTGCATAAAGTATTGTCCGGTCAATATAGACATCATCGACATTCTCGAAAAGTCCATCGCGGTTGAGGTCAAGGAGGCAGGATAAGCATGATGGATGAAAGCAATCCCTACCTCCCTTACGAGGTCGAAATAAAAGAAACTTGGTACGAGACTCCGGGAGAAAGGGCAATAAAAACATTCAAGGTTGACTTCGTGGATAGTAGTGTCTGGGATACCTGGTCACACAAACCCGGACAATGCGCGATGGTGGGGAGGCTCGGCGTAGGTGAGTCCATGTTTTGCATTTCCTCCTCCCCCACCGAGGAAGGCTACCTCCGCTTTTCGGTCATGAAGATGGGCAAAGTAACAAGGGCGCTCCATCAGCTAGAGGTAGGCGACACCATGACTGTGAGGGGTCCTCTTGGGAACTGGTTCCCAGTGAACGAGTGGGAAGGCAAGAGGATAGTCACAATCGGGGGCGGCATTGGCCAGGCTCCGCTTAGGCCCGTAATCAACTACGTGAGAGCAAATAGAGCCAAATACGAGGATTTGACTGTCCTCTACGGCTCCAGAACCTCCGCCGACTTGTGCTTCCAAGAAGAACTAGAATGCCTCATATCTGAAGAAGAAACCACTTGCCACCTGAGCGTTGACGTAGAAGAAGAAAGCTGGGAGCACTATGTAGGGTTCGTTCCAAATCTATTGATGGACGTTTCCCCAAGCCCGGAGAATGCCATCGCGGTCACTTGCGGACCGCCTGTAATGATAAAGTTCGTAACCCAGAATCTGGTGAAACTCGGCTTCGAGCCAGAACAAATCTACACCACTCTGGAAAACCGCATGAAATGCGGGATAGGAAAATGCGGACGTTGTAACGTAGGGCATCTTTACGTCTGTAAGCACGGGCCAGTATTTAGCTACGCCCAGATAAAAGATATTCCCGAGGCTTTCGCTTAAAAATCACTTTCCCCTTCACTAAAGAAGGTAGCTGGTGCCCTTTTCCTGCCACTAAAAAACAGGATGCTCCCAACCTTCCTCGTGACAACATTGTTGACGCCCCGCTTCCCAAGCTCATCAATAAACTCTTCCTCCCGGAAAAGCGGCTTCGAGAAATAGCCGCCCCAGACGCCAAAAGTTCCCGCGATGATGTCGGTGAGGAGACGCTCCCCTTTGATGTAAAGCGAGCCCGCCAGTTTCCCCCCTGGCTTCAATACTCTCACGAGTTCGTCCATCGCGGCGCACTTATCGGGGAAACAGCCAAAGCCGTTCATGGTAAGGACACCCGAAAACGAATCGTCTACGAGTGGGAGTGAGCACGCATCCGCTCTCACGAGCATTACGTTCCCAAAGTCGGCAGCCCTGACTTTCTCAAGCGCGGACTCGAGCATCGGCCTGCAAAAGTCAGCGGCGATGAATTCCAAGTTGGACTCGATACTGTACTCGCCCGCGGTGAAAAGCCCTGTTCCCACGGGTATATCGAGAAAATAGCCAGGCTCACAATCCTCCGTCACACTTCCAAGAAGCTCAAACATTAAAGGGATGAACTTGGATGTGCCCCAGACTCCGTGCATCAAAAACCGGTCATGCCAACTGGCTTCCATGAGCAATCTCTCATAAGGCTGGCCGGCAAGTCTCTCGAAAGCCTTGTTGACCTTCTGCTGGCGCCTGCATTCATCTTCACCCACCAAATCCACTATCTCATCCTTTAACGAGAAGCCATGTAGCGCGGGACCCTCACAGCAGTACATGTGCGCGCGCGGCACGTAAGTCATGGGGTTGCCACACATCGGGCACCTGAGGAGTCTTGCCAGCTTCTCGTGATTCATGCCTTTCCTCCATGCCGATGAGTGACGTTCTTGCTAACACTTCTGCCGCCATATTCACGCTGGCTTTTATTTTTGGAATCTCGGTAATCAGGGTCACAAAAAAGTTCCCTGTAATACAAGCGCAGAAGGGCCTCGAGCCTACGAACTCGGGAGAATTGAACAGTCATGAGCACCCCCCAGATAAGCAGCACGAGACCGACCACCAGCGCTTTGAAACTGCCATCGATGGCAAACAAGGCAACTAAAACAATACCAAGCGTGTATGCGAGCGCGGATAAAATTAGGAAAAGGGCTCTGCCGCGCCTCGCCCTCATTATTTGTTCGCGAAGGTCGTCCCTCGACAAAAATTTTCCCATCGGCCTCGCCGCTACCCTTCCCCCATTTCGAGAGCTTTGTTCCAATTTTCCCCCGGTAAAAACCTCGGCTGCTAAATAATTATCCCGCTCTCGCC
>JAQURN010000096.1 GCA_028715585.1 Actinomycetota bacterium
ATGGCTTCCCTGGGAAGAATTTCTCTCGCCCGCTTTACCTCTAAATCCTCAACTCCAAGATGCACACCGTCAGCACCCACGGCGAGCGCGACATCCACACGGTCATTTACGAAGAATAACGCCTCTTCTTTTCGGCACTTCTTTGCTATCCTTTCCGCCACCTGGGTAAACTCCCTGTCAGACATCTCCTTGTCGCGAAGCTGTATAGCCTTGCATCCTCCTTCTAACGAGGCAACCACCACATCCTCGTGGGTTCTACCGGGGATACCCCCAGCTTTCGTCACCACGACGAGCTTCATCATAGCCTTCCAAGGAAAATTCCTTCCCCCAGCCAAACTCAATCACCTTTTTTCTCTCGCTCGAGGATACCAAGAGCAAGCTCGGCTGCCCTCTTCCCAGAAAGGAACATCCCTCCAAATATGGCGCCCATTCTCGGAGACGCAAAAACCGCGTTGGCAGACATTCCAGTTACGAGCAAGCCCGGATAGACCTCTCGAGTATTCCCAAGAATTTCCTTCTCGCCAGCCTCCGCCCACATCGACCTCTCACCAGGCACTCCTGTGGCATCTTCCGTGAGTTTGAATCCGGGAATTTTTCGCTCGAGCGTCCGAACGAGCTCCGCAGGGTGCCCAGTGGCATCGATTACAAGCTTTGCTTTCAGCGCGAGCGGATCGACATGCATCCCAGCCAATTCCACAGCATGCCAGTTAAGAACGACTCCCTGCGCCCTATCGTTATGCACAATTAAATCCTCTACATCCATCCCTACCCATACCTTAACTCCCGCGTCCAGAGTCGAGGCTGTGCATTTGGAAACCACTTCCACAGAATCAGCTACAAAATAGCCCTCATCCCATTTGGCAAGGTTGACGCCAAATCCATCGAGAACCCAGCGCGCCTTCTCTTGAACCACAATCTTGGGAAACAGCATTCCGCCTCCCCACATTCCACCTCCCACATAAAGGTTTCTTTCAAAAACAGCCACCTTTATTCCCTCTTTCGCAAGAAAATACGCCGCTGTCATACCAGACGGTCCTGCTCCGGCAACAGCAACGTCAACCTCAAGGCAATCCAGGAAATCGCGTGTGAAACTCTCTACTATCGCCTTCGTTATTTTCGTCTCAAGCTCAGCCATCACATAACCTCCCTTTTAAGAACAAAACCGGACTGTAAGTCTTAGCCCGGTCATATGCCTGACACATCCCTTCGCAAGCATTACCTAAACAGGTTCAAGCAGTCGCTGGGTCGCGCCCAGCCTCTCAGCCCGCAAACACGAGCTCCCGCCGCCCAGGCGAGCATATTCAATTGACACTTTTATTTTACAACGTGGGATGAAACCTACGCAAACGCTCTCGCGCACCGTCAAAAAGCACCCATGAACTATGTTAAAATCATGGGGAAAGCTTTAAATCTAAGGTTTCGGGGGTGAGAAATTGAGTCAGGATACAAAGGGCAATGAGAAAAAAAACAAAAGCGCTGGAAAGAAAAGTTCTTCCCGCCTTTGGACGCCATATTCCGATCCCCTAGAAGAGAAAATCAAAGGAAGGAAAGATCAAACAGGTGAATCCACGCAAAAAGAGGAAAGGGAAACCGAGCAGGAAATATCCGAGGAGGAGCTTCGCCAGAGAATAGAAGAAGCAATGGAAAGGATTACCGTTGCTGACCTGGTGATAGACATGGTGGCAACTCTCTCTAGCATTGGATACCAAAAAATGGGGATACCAAAAGAAGCCAATGAGAAGTATCGCGACATGAATCAAGCTAAGCTTGCAATCGAGTGCATAGACGCGCTGGTGAAAGTTCTCAAAGAAACAATGCCGGAAGATGAGATTTTACCGATGGAAAGGATGCTTGATAACCTCAAGCTAAATTTTGCGAAGGAATCTTAAAAGCCCCCGTTATCTAACCGCAGCTCTCGCCTGGCCGTCTTCTTCCTCGATATAGTATGTTTTCCCCTCCGGGTCTTGGGGGACGCTCCTCAAGTAATTTGGAACTAACTGCTCGATGTCCTCTGGAGGTTCGCCTTCCTGCATGGTGTATCTCTGTATCGCGGCATCTATGGCGGAGAGGTTGGCTCCCCTCGATGCTGTGGTTGATTTCTCCTCCACGTGCTCTATCGCCTTCTGGGGTGCGCTTTTCTCACTTTTCTCTCCACAGCCAACGAAAAGAAGTGAAAAAGCAACCAGGCAAAGTAGTGGAATTATTACACTTGTCTTGAATACCCCGCCTCTCTCGCGCAACATCCTCACCTCCAATAGCTTCCCCTGCTACCCCTCTTCCCTGCCCCTGCCCACGATTTCCTGCCGGCTAACCCCTGAAATCTCGGAGAGGTTTATAATGCAGGTTTCATATTCAGACATCTCGTTGACCACGGGGTTCATTACCGCGACTTTCTCCATCACGAGGTATCCTCCATCCAGCACGTCCTTGAGCACTCCCCTGTACTTGATGGAGGAAGAAGCAAAGGCTAGTATTTCTTCCCCAATCCACTGCGAGATAAAATCTTTAGAATCCATGTAATCCTCCCTTCGAGTCCCAAAGTTCAAAGGACAATTCCTTAAAAATCAAACTTCCCTCCAGGGGCTATTTTCCATGGAGACAGCCCTCGCATACACCTTTATGGCGCGCTTGGAGGGATTCGAACCCCCGACCCGTGGCTCCGGAGGCCACTGCTCTGTCCTCTGAGCTACAAGCGCGCGCTCAAGTAATCCGCTGCTTGCAATAATCGAGATACTGCTCCCATTCGGGCATCACTCGCCCTAGCTCCAGTCTGACAGTAGCCGGACCCTTGGGCACCCCAGGTTTCCTGGCAAGCTTCAAACCAACTTCCTCGGGAGTTTTGTCCCTCTTGCGCCCGTTGCACTTCCTGCATGCCGCAACCACATTCTCCCAGCTATGGGAACCTCCCCGGCTTCGAGGAATGACATGGTCTACGGTCTCCGCTGCCGCTCCGCAATACTGGCACGTCCAATTATCTCTGGCAAATACAGCTCTCCTGGAGAGGTTGGTCCTTGTGTAGTAGGGAACCCTGATGTAATACGTAAGTCTTATGACAGACGGCACCGCAACCGAAAGCTTCTCGGAGCGGTAAACCACTCCGTTTCTTTCAAGAACCTCCGCTTTGCCTTTGAAAACCAGGACTATCGCGCGCCTCGCACTCACCGCGCAAAGCGGCTCAAACGTGGCGTTCAGAAGCAGCGCTCGCTCCATCTTTCGCAAATCCCCATCTGGTTTCTCAATCATCCAGAAAACTTAGGTCGCGAACTCCGTCGTCTTCCCCCACAAACCAATTGCCATAGCCAGCTCTTCATTTTCCTTTGCGGCTTCCTCGAGAGGAATACCTCTCATCGTCGCGTCGATAGCCTGCCTGAATGCCTTTGCTCCAGCAGAGGAACCCTTGGGGTGAGCGTGAATTCCTCCCCCCGAGCCTATCATTACTTCCGTGCCGACTTCCCTAATTATATCCGGCACGTTCGAAGGAGTTATGCCCCCCGATGGCATCGGCATGGTGGGCTTCAAATCCCCAAAAGGATAGGCAAGCGCCCTGGTGGTCTGACGGAATCTAGCTGGAAGATAGGGAGCTTTCCCTCCAAGCGCAAAGGGGAAGACGACTCCGTCAGCCCCACAAAGCCTTGGTATCTTCCCTAGCACGATGGGAGAAGACATCCCGTACTCAGGAGCCATGTAATAAGCTCCCGCGCAATCCATGTGCGCAAGTATTGGGACGTTTATTTCTTTGTCCTCCGCAAGCGCCCTCATCGCTTCCGGCCCAACAGCCAGGTAGTTGACCATCAGCGCGTTGCCCCCAGCCTCAATTACAGCCTTAGCCAAATCTAGCATCTTTGGGAGGCGGTCTGTGACATTCGCCGTATAAAGTGTGTGCTCGCCGGTCTCCTCATAAACCCTCTTTTCCATTTTCATGTAGGCTTTGACTCTGGGGATGAGCTTGTTGTACTCCATGTCGGCAATCAGCTCGTCATCCTTAATCACGTCACACCCACCCCGCGCGGCTTCGTAGAAAAGCCTCTGCCCAACCTCCAAGGGATAGCCGCTGCAGGGTTTAATCATGTTATTCAACAGAGGTCTTCTTTTGTTTTTCGGTATCCCGAGTGCTCTATACCATCCATCGATACCAAACTTGGGCCCTTGATAACCATCGAGAAGCGCTTTTGGCATCCTCAAATCCAAAAGCTTTATCTTACCCGCCATGCTTATGTTTCCCAGGCACGCCGTCAGCAACATCGGAATCTGCGCCTCGATATTCGCGGCAGGGAAAGCCAGTTGCACTATGTATTGCCTCTCCCTTACTTCATCTGGAACGACGTATTCGAAGAAAGGCGCTTCATAGACTCCTATTACTTTCGCGACATGACCCGCCCTCACTTCAGGGGTCTCATCGGGACAGGGCGTCCAAGTGCCAGTAGACTGCTCTATCGCCAGCACTGGCGAAATCATCTCCACATCCACCTCTTTTGGCCAAGCCGTGTAATAAGTTGCGATGACATGCTTCTCGACATCTATTCCCTCGGGTAGAGCATAAGGCTCGGCATCATATTTCCCAAGAGTACACTCCTGCTTGACATCCACCTTAGTCTTTTTTTTACCATCTGTAGCCAACGTTTTCCTCCTTTTACTTACTGAACCCGAACAGCCTTCCGGGTTTTCTATCCTTTATTTATCCTTGAATACAGTTTCCTCAGCCTTCCGTACACTTCTTTGATGGTAACATATGCGCCATCATAAATCTCCCGATGTTCCTTATGAGGGTGGAAAACCCTTGTGACTTCGACTACTTTCCGAAGAGAGGAAATATCTTTGTACACGCCAAGTCCGACGAAGGCAATCAAGGCGGCTCCTCTGGCTCCAGACTCCTGAGGCTCCGCCACGCGTTCGATGTCCCTTCCCAAAACATCAGCGAGTATCTGCACCCACAAATCGCTCTTCGCCCCACCCCCGATTATGCGGAGTGAGTTCGGTCGAAATCCACATCTACCAAGAGTGTCGACTATCCACCTCGTGTGAAGCGCAACACCCTCTAGCACAGACCGAACAATATCTTCAAGTTTGTTATCCAGGCTTAAGTTTATAAAGCCACCTCTAACAGTGGTGTCTGGAATAGGAGAGCGCTCTCCATACATCCATGGGCAGAAAATCAAGCCGTTGCTCCCAGGTGGGGATTTCAAAGCAATCTCATCCAGATACGAATAGATGTCATCTTTGGGAATTCCCTCAGACATTATCGGTCCAAGCTCATCCGCAAGCCACTTGAAACAGGCTCCCGCGCTCTCCATTTCGGCGAACAAGAGATATTTCGACGGCTCGGCTGA
>JAQURN010000097.1 GCA_028715585.1 Actinomycetota bacterium
CCGACATGTCCCCTGCTGTCGGGGAACTGGCGGAAAATATCACCCAGGGGCTCACAAACGATTACGACAAAGTACAGGCGCTTTCCGACTATCTCCAAAAGAACTATATCTACGACCTCGATTGCCCTCCTCAAGGTAAAGACGAGAACACGGTCGAGTTTTTCCTCTTCAAGGCAAAGAGGGGCTATTGCGAACATTTTGCCACTGCCCTCGCCGTCCTTTGCAGAACCATAGACATTCCCGCGAGAGTGGTAACCGGTTACGCGACGGGGCAATACAACCCCCTCACCGGATACTATGAGGTAAACGCACAGGATGCCCATGCATGGGTAGAAGTTTATTTCCCATTTTTGTCCTGGGTGGAATTCGACCCGACACCTGGCTGGTCTGATCCATATACCCTCCGCGAAAAAGACAATACCTGGTCTGGTTTCATGTTGGCTTCCAAAATCGGGGGAGCTTTTCGACGCCTAATCCCCGATGGCGTGGTCCGCGGCTTCCAATCAGCCACAAACGCGATCTCCAAGGCTCTCCGTGCGGTTGGCAGTTCGCTCGCGAAAACGTTCACGCAATACTGGCATATCGCAGGAGGAGCACTGGGGGCAATCGCTCTCGCGGTAGTGACACTCATGTTCGTCAAGAGGAAGAAAAAACGCGCTACGGAATATCGCCTCGAGAGCCAGTTGGACAGCCGAGGGAGAGCAATCGTTATATTCGAAGATTTTGTCAACTTCATGAAGAGGTATGGCTTCACACGAGATTCATCGATGACTCCGCTCGAATACGCGGCGACAATCGATGAAACCCTGGGGATAAACCTGAGTAAAAAGGTAGCAGAGATTTTCAGCAAGCTAAGGTATTCGAAAAAAATCCCGAACGAGAATGAACTTCAAGAGCTTGAGTCACAAATTCAACTCATAAAATCGGGCATGCCAAAAGGCAAGAAGGCATAAAAGAAGTTAAGAATTCAGCCAGGGGAAGAAAGTCTCGTTAGTGTCTGGTTTTGTCAATTCCACAGTCTTAGTGATTATATCGGAATAGCTGAAAGAAACTCGCTGCCCAGCAGAAGACTGGGAATCAACCCTCACCACGAAAAGGTGCGGGTAGGTTTCTTCGAGGATACCCATGTTCTCGACTATGACTTTACGTCCCTTGTTAGCTTTGACTCTTACCCTTTCCCCGAGACATTCACGCAAATCTTCGCGTATTTTCTCCAAAACCCCGCTTTCAAGTGGCTCCGTGGGTTTCACCTCATCACCCCTCAAAAAAATCCCAAAAACATCAGAAATAATGTTTTTAGTATAGACAAATAGCTCCAAAATGTCAAATCTCTGTGGCGGTTCAGCACATTGGGGGGTTATAGTGTTACTATTACTCTGTATTTATCAGTTCAACCGCCAATATTTCGGTTACCAAAGAGGTGGAGAATGCCAAGATATGAATACGAGTGTAAATCTTGCAAAAAAAGATTCGAGGTAGTCCATGGCATAAACGAGACAGTTGACTCGTGCGAATATTGTGGTGGCAATGTGCGGAAAGTGTTTCATCCAGTCGGGGTGATATTCAAAGGCTCTGGCTTCTACTCTACAGACTCCAAGGGGTCAGGGAGTTCGACTGTGGCACCTTCCGCCAAGACTACCGCCACGCAGGAGAAGACAAAAACCAATGACGGAGAAAAGCCGGGGGATAATGGGGGAAAGACTCATGGAAATCAAAGCGAGGATTCTGCCTAAGACATCTTTCGTGGCTTCCGTGGAATGCCCTCCCCAAAGCTTTGGGAATCTCCCTAGGCTAACGCGTTTCTTCCCGTAATCAAGGGTCAACCTCATGGAAAATGGAAATCCTATTGGGGTAATTGGAGGCTCGGGGCTATACGAGCTTCCAGAGCTCAAAATCGAAGAAGAAATAAAGCTAGATACTCCCTTTGGGGAGCCTTCAGACCAGTATATCGTGGGGAAGATAAATGGGGTTGGCGTAATTTTCCTTTCGAGGCATGGGAGGGGTCACCTCCATCCCGCCTCCGCGGTGAACTACAGGGCAAACATCTATGGCTTCAAGAAACTCCACGTCGATGCCTTGATTGGGGTGAGCGCGGTCGGAAGCATGAAGGATAAATATCACCCCACCGACATCGTCATTCCAAACCAGTTTTACGACAACACCCGCGGACGCGAGAACACGTTTTTCTCCAGAACCCCAGCCGTACACATAGGCATTGCTGACCCAACCTGCCCGATACTGGATGAGATACTCTATACCTGTGGAAAAGAAATAGAGGCAACAATACATAAAGGTGGGACTTACATCTGCATAGAAGGACCCGCGTTCTCCACTAGAGCTGAGTCGAACATATATCGAGTCTGGGGCGTGGACATCATAGGGATGTCCTTTGCCACCGAAGCAAAGCTCGCGAGAGAAGCGGAAATATGTTACTCTTCACTTTCGCTCGTCACGGACTACGATGTGTGGAAAGAAACAGAGGAAGACGTGAACGTCGATATCATCCTTTCAAATCAGGCAAGGGCTACCACGGAGGCAAGAGAAATCATCCAAAAGGCTATACCAAGGATACAAGACACGCGCGAGTGCTTATGCAGGAGTAGCATGAAAGAAGCGATAGCATCGAATCCCGACTTGATTGGGGAAGAGACCCTTTCTTTTTACGGACCTCTCCTCGATAAATACCTTCCGCTCAGTGGGCGGTGATTTTGGTGAAAATTCTAGCCGTGGGCTCTATTGCACTCGATAGCGTCAAGACTCCCTTTGGTTCTATAAAAGACGCGCTTGGAGGTTCAGCCGTCTATTTCGGGGTGGCCGCGAGTTACTTCGCCGATGTTTCCATCGTTGGGGTAGTAGGAAAAGATTTCCCTCAAAAGCACCTCGATGCCCTGCGAAGCAGGGGGGTAGATACCTCGGGCATCGTTATTGAGGAAGGTGAAACTTTCAGGTGGTCCGGCGAATACGGTTATGGCCTGGGCGAAAGGGATACGCTCGAAACGCACCTGGGCGTCTTTGAGAAATTCAACCCTCTCATTCCCTCAGAGCTTTCGCGAAGTGAGTTTATCTTTCTTGCAAACATAGATCCAGAGCTCCAGTTCAAGATTCTGCGGCAGGCAACGAATCGAAATTTCGCCGCCTGTGACACGATGGATTTTTGGATAGAAGGCAAAAGGAAAGAGCTGGACGAGACCATGCGACGCGTGGACATGATGATTGTGAACGATTCTGAATGTAGGCAACTAGCCGAGGAGCCAAACCTCATAAAAGCGGCGCGAAAAGTCTTGAGGATGGGACCTCATGCAATTGTGGTGAAAAAGGGCGAGCATGGAGCCCTGCTGATGAACGAGAAATCTATGTTCAGCGCTCCAGCGTTCCCCTGTGAAGACGTATTCGACCCCACTGGAGCCGGCGACACCTTTGCCGGAGGCATGATTGGCTACCTTGCAAAAGCGGGGGAGATTTCCGAAAGGCAATTGAGGCAAGCTGTACTCTACGGAACTGTCATGGCGTCATACTGCGTCGAGAAGTTCAGCATAGAAGGAATTTGTAACTTGACATCGGAAGAAATAGAGTCCCGCTTTAGGCAACTTAAAGAACTTACTAGCATCTAGATTTAAGGGGGGAATGATGGAAGAACACGGAGAAGAAAAGCCAGCTCCCCTGAGTGGATTCAGGGTAGCAAGGATACTGGGCATCGAAATCGTAATAAATCCTACCTGGCTTGTAATATTCGTTCTAGTCGCGATTTCATTCGGTCAACTCTTCCTGGAAACAAAAGTTGACGGGGTACGATATCCAGGAGGAGCATTGCCCTGGATCTTTGGCGCCTTGACCGCCATAGTTTTCTTCTTCGGTCTTCTCCTCCACGAACTTGCCCATAGCTATGTCGCGAAGCGCAATGGCGTAGAAATTGGCAGGATAACACTTTTCATCTTTGGGGGAGCAGCCGAGATGAGCGAAGAATTGCCAACCGCGGCAGCCGAATTCAAGACGGCAATTGCAGGTCCAATCGTTACCTTCCTTATCTCTGGGGTCTTTTTCGGATTATATGCCCTCACGGATAGCTCTGGATGGGGACCACTCCTCGTCACTCCCCTCTTTTACCTGGCGTGGGTAAATCTCTCAATAGGCATTTTCAACCTTCTGCCAGGCTTTCCACTAGATGGAGGAAGAATTCTCAGAGCTATCCTGTGGAAGTTAACAGGGAACATGATAAAGGCAACTAGAATCGC
This sequence comes from Actinomycetota bacterium, assembly GCA_028715585.1. GTDB lineage: Bacteria > Actinomycetota > Geothermincolia > Fen-727 > JAQURN01 > JAQURN01. The sequence goes on from JAQURN010000097.1 coordinate 4,233, forward strand.
AACCTACTTTGGGCGCGGAGTGGGAGTTCTCCTCATCTGCGCGGGTGTGGTCACATTCATGAACGGCAACCTCATTGGCGGCATCTGGTTCATCCTAATTGGTATTTTTCTCGACCGCATTGCAAGGGAAAGCTACAGACAAACAGTCTTGAAAGTTGCCGCCTCGGAGGCAAGAGTAGAAGACATAATGTATCTCGATGTTCCCTTCGTCGATATCCAGACCCCGCTTACAAGTCTCAGGAGCAACTACTTCGGCAGGTATAACTTGCCAGCTTTTCCGGTCTGCCGAGAGGGCGAGGTCGTTGGCATAGTAACAAGAACAGACCTCCTCGAAGTTTCCCCCTCCGAGTGGGAAGTGCTCAGCACGGAGAGAATCATGAGGCCCCTCAGGCAAGAGCAATTCATATCACCCGATACCCCCATCGAGAAGGTGCTCAAGCCAATGTTTGCTGGGGAAATGTTTTTCCTGGTAGTAAGTGATGGCAAAATACGGGGGCTTTTGACGAGGGACGAGGTTATTCGCTTCATCGAAGCTCGGGCAAGGCGAATCGAGAAAGGATAGAGACTTCTTTGCGCTTTCAAGTAAAAGTAGTAGGAATTCTTTCCAGAAAAGCCAAGGGAAATCTCGAAGGGGGATGGTTCGATTACCACTCAAACAAACCCCTCACACCAAGTAATCTCATCAAAGAGCTAGGCATTCCAGAGAGCATGGTTGGCTCGACTCTGGTCAATGGAAAAAGGGCCGACAAGGAACAAGCCCTCGCTGACGGGGATAGAATTGCGATACTTCCCAGAGTATCGGGGGGGTAGGAGGAGTAGGCGCATGAGTGAAGACACCCGCCTCAAAGCGGATATCCTCGAGGCCTCGACAGCGATTCCTGGCGCGGAAGTAAAAGCCCACTATATCTCCACCAAATCCATCCAGCAGCTGGCGGCTCGGCACTCCATCAGTGCGCGACAAATCTCAATTCTTGCCTTGGAGCAGGGAATCATTCCCCTGCGTTACGAGAGAAACATAGGGTCAATAGGACTTGAGGGGCAAATCAAGGTACTCCAAGCAAAGGTGCTGGTTGCGGGGTTGG
>JAQURN010000098.1 GCA_028715585.1 Actinomycetota bacterium
ACCGTTGGAAGCGGAAGCAAGGTGCCGCATCTCAGCTATATTGGAGACACGGAAATCGGCGAGGGAACGAACGTAGGGGCGGGAACAATAACCTGTAACTACGACGGTGAAAAGAAACACAAAACTAAAATAGGGGACAGGGTTTTCATCGGGAGCGACACGATGCTTGTAGCTCCAGTAGAGATAGGAAACGACGCGGTGACCGGCGCCGGTTCCGCAATAACAGAAGATGTCCCCAATGGAGCACTTGGGATTGGAAGAGCAAAGCAAAGCAACATTCCAGACTGGAAGACAAGAAAAGACAAAAAAACCAAAAAGAGCGGCTGAGCCATCTCTTAGTCTAGGGGGTTGAGGTCAGATGTTGTTGGAAGTAACACGCAAGAGGTTGATGCTCTGTGCCGGAAATTCTTATCCCGAACTCGCCAACGAGCTGGCGACCGGCATTGGCATCGAGCTTACCAAGCTCGAGATATCTCGCTTTGCCAACGGAGAAATTTACGTGCGCTTTCTGGAAAGCGTAAGAGGGGTGGACGCTTTCGTCCTCCAGACGTGTGCCGAACCCGTCAACGACAACCTCATGGAGCTTCTCATCATCATCGACGCCCTGAAGAGAGCGTCAGCAAAGCGAATAACCGCGGTGATGCCCTTCTACGGCTACTCCCGCCAAGACAAGAAAACACTTGCCAGGGAGCCCATTAGCGCGAGGCTGGTCGCTGATCTGCTCAGCGCGGCGGGCGCGGACAGGGTTCTTTCAGTGGACCTCCACGCCGGACAGATACAGGGTTTTTTCGACTTCCCCTTTGACCATGTGACAGCCCTGCCTGTCCTTGCGAGCGACATAATACGCCAGAATCTACGCGATCCTGTGGTGGTATCTCCGGATGCCGGTCGGGTGAAGGTGGCAAAGAAACTCGCCGACAAGCTCGACTGCCCCATGGCTATACTCCACAAGAGGAGACCAGAGAAAAACGTGGCATCGATGAGCCATATCATCGGCGAGGTGAAAGGAAAATCCGCCATTTTGATTGACGACATGGTGGATACTGCCGGGACTCTTTGTGAAGCCGCGAAAGCTCTGAAGAAAAGCGGCGCCAGGGAAATTCGCGCCTACGCTACACACCCCATCCTTTCGCCCCCAGCGGTAGAGCGAATCACTAAATCGTCGATAAAAGAACTCGTAGTTGCCAACACCCTCCCTGTTCCCTCCGAAAAGATGACTGATAAAATAAGAGTGCTTTCTATTGTTCCCCTCCTTGCGAGCACCATAACGGCGGTTTTCAAGGAGGAGTCCGTAAGTGAAATTGTCGGCGGCGACAATCAAATTTAACCTGGATGTGATGCAAAATGGAAGAAATCAAACTGAAGGCTGCTGTTAGAAAAGAAACTGGAAAGGGCCCTGCGCGCAGAGCCCGCCTGGCTGGGGAAATCCCAGGCGTCCTCTACGGTCCAGGCACCGAACCGGTCCCCCTTCTTGTCAAAAGTAAGGATCTCATGGAGGTCCTGTATCACGAGGGAGGATTAAGCGCACTCATCAATCTCGAGATAAAAGCTGGCAGAGAAAAGAAAAACCAGCTTGTGATGATAAAGGAAGTGCAGAAGCACCTTCTCAAAGACATGGTTCTCCACGTTGACTTCCTGGGAGTTGCCAGGGAAAGAAAAATCACCATCAGAGTGCCCGTAGTCGTTACAGGAGAGGAAAAATCCGAGGGAATCAAGGAGGGGGGCATTGTTCAGCACAACCTCTGGGAGGTGGAGGTGGAATGCCTCCCCACCGACATACCCGAAAGCCTCCCCGTAGATATCTCCCAGCTCAACATAGGGCAGCACCTGTTGGTCTCTGACCTCCAGCCGCCTGCCGGGGTGACGGTTCTCAACCCGCCAGATGAGATTGTTACCGCCATCCTGGCACCGCGCATCGTCACCGCGGAAGAGGAAGCGGAAGAGGAAGAGGTAGCCGCTGCTCCTGAGGCAGAAGAAACGGAAGAGCAGCCGTGAGGCAGGCGGGGTGTCGAGTTTGAAAAGGAAACTCGGGTACATTCCGAACATCGCAGACGACACCCCGATATCGAGCGGGATTAGCCTTGTAGCGGGTTTGGGAAATCCTGGTAGGAAATACCGCCGCACCAGGCACAACGCGGGAATTATAGCCCTTGGACACCTCGTCTCACAGTGCACGCAATTGAGAAAAGCAAGGTGGAGAGGGGGAAACATCGCTCTCCTCAAATTTGACTCCCACTGCTTCCTTGCTCTTGAGCCGCGCGAGTACATGAACAGGAGCGGACTAGTAGTTGCTCCTGTTTCGCAGGCTTATGGCATCCCCCCCGAGAGGCTGCTTCTCCTTCACGACGATATTGACATCCCCTTAGGAGAGATAAAGGTCAAACGGGGCGGAGGAAGCGCGGGTCACAAGGGCGTGGAATCGGTGGCAGAGGCTCTCGGCAGTTCTTCCTTCGTGCGAGTTCGCATAGGGGTCGGTAGGCCGCCGGAGAATCTCGACCCGGTTGACTATGTGCTTGGCGAGCTTGCAGCCGAAGAGCTTGAAGCCCTCGGCCCCGCGATAGAGAAAGCCTGCGCGGTAACACTGGAAATGGTTGGAAAGGAAGACCTTTGAGAAAGCACCCACAAGCCTTTCCGTTCCTCGTCGTGGTTTTTGTGATTCTTAGCTTTTCCTTTGCGGCGTTCTGCAGCGGGTGTGGGGATGAAGAAAGGCAAAAGGCAGAAAAAAAACTCAGCCAGGCAAACGAGCACCTCCGCAGCGCGGGTGAGGAGGCAGAAAAATCGCAGAACATATTAAAGGGTATGGAAGCACTTTACAGCCAGCCTGCGTCCCCCCAGCTTTTCGCCGAGTTGAAATCCCTTCTACTCAGCGCCAAGAAGGGAATGCAAAAAGCCTACAAGGAGCTTCGGCTCGCGGAGGATGTCCTTCTCGATGTTGGAAAGATGAAAACAAGCCCCGAGATGAAGAAATACGTGGGGATGAAACTCGACGCCATAGCCGAGCAGAGGCAAATGGCAAATTGCTTGATAGACTCATTTTCCCTGAGGATTGAATTAGCTGAAAAAGGGGCGTCCGGCATAAATTTAGGGGCAGAAGAGATGACTCGCTACCAAAAGGAAATCGGGGAAAAAGAAAAGGAAGCAGTGGAACATGCTGAGAAAGCGAAGTCTCTTCACAAAGAGGCGAACGCCTACTATGAGAAAAAGAATCCTGAAAAATAACCGCGCATTATCGAGATGCCTTGGAGTCGCGCTCACGGTTCTCCTTTTTACCTCCGCTATCGCCTTGTGCTCCTGTGAAAGCGACCTGGGCGAAGCAAACGCTGCCCTCGCAGAAGCGAACGAATATCAAAAGGAAGCCGAGGCAATCCTCCTGCGCTTCAAGTCCTTTTCCTCGGATTGGGAATCCATATTTGAGAGTGGCCGCATCGGTCCCGAGCAGTTGAGCGCCGCAAACCAGTTAATTGAACAGCGGGAAGCGGATTTCGAAGCCTTACAGGAGACTCTGAAAAAGTGGGAAGACAAATGGAAGTATATCCAGGGACTCAACCTCCGAGCCGAGCTCCAGGAGTACACGAAACTGAAGCTCGATTCGGTGAAGTGCTGGCGAGATTATTGCGACGGCTGCCTCCTGCCACTCATCAAGTCTTACAAGGGATTGGTGAAACTCATGTCTTCCGGAAAGTCAGGCGCTGAACTGAGCGCAAAGGCGGCGGAGATAGCAAGCTACATGGAAGCCTCAAAAGCCAAGCTGGATGAATGCAGAGCAGCAGAAAAGCAGGCAGATGATTTCTTCATCGAAAAGAAGCTTGGCAAGATAGGGGGCAGCGAGAAAGAAAAGTGAATACGCTGCTTCCCTCTCAGCTCTAACTTTGGCTCAGCGCCTATTCCGCTTTAGGCTCCTTATCGATTGAAGGCGCCTTCTCCCACCTTGCCGGTGAAGATTGGCTCATAAAACAGCCTTCGCGCCTCTGGATAGTTATCGAAACTCAAGCCGATTTCCTTATTTAAGGCAAGCCCATGGTTCCGATAGATAAGCCACGGTGGCAAGCCGTCCCTTACTGCCACGGCTTTGAAAAGGAGTTGCCCGAGGGTGAGCGTAACGTCCCCGCCAACCATCCTCTTAAAGTTCGCTTCCTCCTCGTAGGCATCCCACTCCGATTCCGAATAGTCGCCAAGGATTCCTTTCCTCCTTGCCTCTTCGATATCGGTGGCGAGAATCATCCTCTCTATCTCGAACAGATTTCCAATAGCTCCTAGTGGCATGCCGACGAGCCCAAGCTTCTCGACGAGCTCGTTCACGATTCCTATCCCCTCTTCAGGACCCACGAGCCTGGTCTCATTCTCGCCCCGCGACAGCCCTCCAGGTATCGGAGAGAGTATCTCCATTCCATTGCTCAAGCGCATGGAGGTCATGAGCCCATACCTTCCAGCCCCAAGGGTGGAAGGATAAGCTGATATCGAGTTAATCGTGACCTCCGGACCAACCCCCTCGGTTATGGAAGCTCCACTCCTCCAATCCTCGGCTGCCTTCTGCATGTGATAGTAGAGCCCCGCCCGGTTGGAGAGAAACACCCCGCCGAGCTTCGCGAGCACCACCCTTCCCTTCGGGCGGTAAGACGCGGCTAGGCAAGCCGTGACTTCCAGCGGATCGGGAAGGGTGTCTGGCTGAGTCGAGCGATGCGAAATCACGGTGTTCTTGCCTGCGGTGTGAAAGACCTCCATGTACATCCAAGCCTGAGAGAAGGTCCCCACCTGGTTCAGTTTCACCAGGCCGGCGTTGCATATGCCCTCCCGAAGAGCCTCATGAGCAATAGTGGGGTTAGTCACCAGGCTATCATCGCCAATGATAAGCAGCTTATCGCCAAGCCTCTCGTGCAAGACGCGCCAGAACTTCCATTCACTCACCCCTGCAGCAAATGGGTCTTCGAAGGCAAGCAGGTGTTCCCACTCGTAGAAGAGCTCCTCATACCTGTCCGCGAGATCGTCCCCGCTCATTTTTCTTCCCTGCCAGGTGTAGAGATGGGTTTCGGGGTCGAACATGGTATCGGCATCGGCGGCATTGTCGATACCAAGAAAGAGGTTCTCCCCATACCTGTATCCGTGCTCCACCGCCGCCGTGCTAACCGCCTCCATCAAGAGCTTTATCGCGGCTTCGTCTCCACCGCCATAACCATTGAAGGAGCACCCACCCTCATTCTCTCGACCTCCACCGGATACCCCCTCTCGGGAAAGTATCTCGGCAACTATCTGATTCTGCAGGTGCGGTAGAACCTGGAGGGTCCCAAAGAACCCTCTGC
>JAQURN010000099.1 GCA_028715585.1 Actinomycetota bacterium
TGCCGTAACCCCATACCGCACTGCCAGCCTTCCGGTGGAAATTTATTTCTTTACCCGCTACAACCTCAGCGCTGGCCAAGCCACGGCGGTAGTGACGGCTGGTGGCGCGATATCAGTCCTGTTTTACATCATCGCTCTCCCTCCCGCCCTTTTTTTTACCGCGTGGAAAATAAAAGTTGGAATCGGAGTGAAGTCACTGTTCGCATTAGCCGGGATAGCCGCGATTGCCTTCTTTGTATTCCTCATATACTCCATGAGAGAACCGGAAAAATTTGCTTCAATTATGGAGAAAGTTACCCCCCCACCACTGAGAAAGAAACGGTGGTTCCAGCTGGCGGTAAAGGGGGTAGCCAATTGGGCAGGGGATTTTTCTTCCGGCCTTCAAGCAATTGTTCACTACAAAGCAACCGTCATAGCCTCGACTTTCATCCTGACCGCTGTTTTCATGGGATTGGGAGTACTCGTCGCGCCACTCATCCTGTGGGGGCTGGGCTACCCGGAGCATTTCTTGAAGGCACTCCTGGCACAGCTTGCGGTTTCTTGTCTTCAACCCTTTATGGTGGTTCCTGGCGAGAGCGGGCTAGCAGAAGTCACCTTCGCTGGAATATTCTCGATATTCATCGAGAAAAACCTAGTAGGAGTGGTAACACTTGCCTGGCGATTCTTCACCTTCTACTTCACAGTGGGTGTGATGGGAATCATTTTCATCTTCTCCCTCCGGGACATCCATCAAGGGGGAGAAAAATTAAATCCCGAGGCTCTTTTCGAGGATAGCCCCGTGGACAGTTAAGGAACGGTTCTATTTCCTTTCATGCCCTACCGGAATTATGTAGAGTGGCTTCTCTGTAGCACCCAGGGTAAGGGTTCGGCTCACGGCATCATCATCAAACGCGCCAACCGGAACGCCGCCTAACCCGAGGGCGGTCGCCTTCAACAGGAGGTTCTGCGCGGCATGTCCTGCTTCCATATGGACATAGCGTTCTCCCCTAGCGCCATACCTTCCCCCAGTCCTTCCATAGACCGCCGTCAGCACAAAGACCGCCGGAGCCCCCGCTATGAACATTTGGCTAAGACAGTCCCTCGCAAGCCGAGCCGTATCCACGTCTTCTCGAACGACCTCCAGTGAATTGGACTCCGGGTTGTACAAACTCAAGACACCCTTTGAAAGTAGGTAAATCTTGAGAGGATATGTGGCGCCCGCTGAGGGCGATGTGCGAAATCCATGGAGCTTGTTCGTTTCTCCCTGCGCCGCCCAGAGTAACCCTGAAATCTCTTTATTGGTAAGCGGCTCGTCCGAATAGCTTCTTACAGATCTCCTTTTTGCCAGAGCCTCGTCCAAGGACATGGCACTTTTCTCCATTGTCTCGGGTTGGACTTTCTTCTTGGTGGAAAGCTTGCCAGAAGAGCTTTTGGGCTCCTTTTCCCCGCAGCCGGTTCCCGTAAGGCAAACCACCAGAACTATGCAAAAAAACGCAAAAAGCCCTTAGAAGCAAACACTCTTTTTTGCATCTGGACATCGCAGTGTAAAGAGAAAGCGCCGCTCACAAGAGACAAAAAGAGCTGTCCACCATCAACTCTTCCTTTCCACTGAAACTATGCCCGGAGCCTTTAATCTTCCTCTCCGTGATACTTGAAGGAAATCTTGACCCTGGCACGATAGGCTACGACGTTTCCTTCCTCGAGTTTCATGTCGAGAGAAGAAATCTCGGCAACACGAAGGTCTTTTAAGGACTTGCCGGCCGTTTCAACGGCGCTCTTCGCCGCTTCCTCCCAAGAGGTAGAGCTCGTGCCCACGACTTCGATAATCTTGTAAACGCTCTCTCCCATCTTCTCTCCTTTCTTCCCTTGCGCTTCCCTATCCAAAAAATTTACGGCTGAAAATAGGCTTTGAACTGGAAAATGGCTTTTTTTCTTCTTCTGGAAATCCCCCCAATTGCTGCTTTAATATATCAAGATGGAAAGTTAAAAACAAGACATTTCGTCTCTTCAATGGGGTTTGCTTTTTCTATCTCTCCAAAAGCGAAGGGCGCGCGAAAGAAAAGGAAGATGCTTGGAGCGATAGCCGGCGATATCATAGGTTCGCCATATGAGTGGAAAAACATCAAGACAACGAACTTCCCGCTTTTCACGCCCCGCTCAAGGTTCACGGATGATACGGTTCTAACGGTCGCGGTAGCCGAGAGCATCCTGGAGAAAGCTGACTACGTATCGAAGCTCAAGGAATACTATCGCCTTTATCCCTCCGCAGGATACGGGGGAATGTTCAGGCTCTGGGCATCAAGTATGGAAGATGCGCCTTACAACAGCTGGGGAAACGGCTCAGCTATGAGGGTAAGTCCAGTTGGATTTGCTTTTAACTCCCTGGAAAAAGTTCTCGAAGAAGCCAAAAAAAGCGCGAAAGTCACCCACAACCATCCGGAAGGAATAAAAGGGGCGATGGCAACCGCTTCAGCGATTTTCCTTGCAAGAACCGGGAGCACAAAGGAGCAAATAAGAAGTTATGTGGAGAAGGAATTCGGCTATGAGTTGAGCAAGCCAATCGATGAAATCCGCAAAACCTACCGTTTTGATGTATCGTGCCAGGGTTCTGTGCCACAAGCCATCACCGCCTTCTTGGAATCCGAGGACTTCGAAGACGCCATAAGGAAAGCAGTCTCAATTGGGGGAGATAGCGACACTATAGCCTGCATCACGGGAGGAATAGCCCAAGCTTTCTATGGTGAAGTGCCGGAGGAAATAGCAAAAGAGACAATGGCGCGCCTCGATGAGAAACTCAGGAGTGTGGTAGAAAAATTCACCGAGGCTTTCCTTTAAAAGATTTTGAGCAGGTTCATTTTGGCCGGAGCCAAACTTTTCTAATCAGGCGCCTTCCGACTACCTTGTTAACCGCTCTTCTGCCAATTTTTGACGGACTTCCACTTGAAATAACTTCTATGTCCCGCACAAACCTTGAGAGATTAAAAAGCTTTGAACTCATCTTCGCCATAATTGTCCCCCCCAGATGTAAAGCTTCAGTGTTTGTTGTTATTATACCATCGCAGGGGACAAAAATTTGGCACAGCCGGCATGTCCTCTAAAAACCACCCCCGTTTTGTGAGAAAATGGCGTGTACGTAAGTGAACCAGAAACCCTCGTGGCTTCCACCCATAGGATTTAGCGGAAGAGCGTTTAAGGGAAAGCTCACAATCAAGCGTCAAGAAGGAGGAGACAGGATGAGTGGTAAACTCTGCACGGCGGAAGAGGCGGCATTGAAAATAAACGACGGGGACACCCTTTACTTCCCAGCATTCGCGGAAGAAGTCACCACCGCCCTAGAGGAAAGATTTCTAAAAACCGGCCATCCAGGCAACCTTGAAATCTACGCACCGGTAGGAATCAGCTATTTCAAGGAAAACAATGGGCTTAATAGATTCGCGCATCCAGGCATGGTTAGACGGGTGGTATCAAGCCACATCTGGTCAAGTTTCAGGATGAGAGAATTGATAGCAGCCAACGAGTGTGAAGCATACATCCTCCCCTTGGGAGTGATGTCGAGGATGTTTAGAGAAATCGCCGTGGCCGCAAGGGGAAATGGCCCAGGTGGAATCCTCACAAAGGTAGGGCTAGGAACATTTGTAGATCCGAGAGAAGGTGGGGGGAAAGCAAATGAGCGAACAAAAGAGAAGGGCGAGGATTTAGTCAAGCTCGTGGAGTGGAATGGAGAGGAATACCTTTTCTATCCAGCACCGAAGCTCGACTCCTGCATACTTTCATGCACCACCGCCGACGAGAAAGGCAACGCCACCAGCGAGGACGAGTTAATCTCACTAGGACCATCCCCGGCCATTGCTTGCAAAGCCTGTGGAGGAACAGTCATCGCCCAGGTGCAAAATTACGCAAAGGCAGATACGCTCTACTCCAGAAACATAGCCATTCCGGGCATATTTGTTGACCACGTGGTAGTAGAGCCTTACGAGAAAACACTCGCGAAAAAATTCGTGGATTGGGGATTTGGAAGACTAAAACCCGAATGGACCGGCGAGGTCCGAATCCCCTTTGAAACGATGCCGCCAATGCCTCACAGTATAGACAAGGTAACCGCAAGAGTGGCTCTTACCCAAGTCACCCCACACTCAACCATAAACTTTGGATTCGGACAATCAACCGGCGTTATATACCTCGCATACACAGAGGAGGGCTTGAGCGATTTGGTAACTTCCATACTCGAGATAGGAATCATAGGAGGCGTGCCAGGAATAGGTGAGCAGTTTGCGTGCACTACTAATCCTGAAGCCTTAACAACCCCAGATTATGTCTTCGATTATATCTGGGGGGGAGGATTCGATTATGCCTTCCTTGCGTTCGCGGAAACTGATAGCCATGGAAACGCAAATGTCTCGCGATTCGGCGACGTGATAGCGGGACCAGGCGGATTCGTTGACATCTCTCACAACGCTAAAAATGTTTGCTTCGTCGGCACCTTTACTACCGGAGCAATGAAGGCAAGATGCGACAGGGGGAAGCTGGAAATAGAAAAAGACGGTGATGTCGTCAAGTTCAAGAAGCACGTGCAGGAAATTACTTTCAACGCCAAGAGGTCCCTTGCTTCCGGGAATCAGAAAATCACCATCGCTACCGAGCGAGCTCTCTTCGAAATCACAAACGAAGGGCTTCTTCTCAAAGCGATTGCCCCTGGCATAGACCTTCAAAAGCACATCCTAGAAAAGATGGAGTTCAAGCCTATAGTTCCGCGAGACTTGGAATTGCTCGATGAAAAAATATACAGACCTGAACCAATGGGGCTCCGCGAAAAACTCCTTAGAAACGAGTAACGGAAAAATCTAGGCGGCGCTCATAGCAAGGAAAACAAGGCAAGTCTTCCCAGCTCAAAGTGTAGGCAAGAATCCTAACTCACACTGCCTTTGATTCACCGAACATTGGCCCGAATGTTTCGTAGTCCCCAAAGGAATAGTTACGCCAGGCTTCATCCGCCAGCTTTCCGTACTCGCAAGCAAGCTCGTCAAGCGGATCCGCGAGTTCGTTGATTATGGTCTCAGCGCCCTCGTGAGTGGGTTTTGCTCCCGTAGCTTTAACGACCTCCCTTAGCACCTCGGGGTGGTCTATTATCATGCACGGCCTGAACAGGTTACTGGAATATGGCTGCCGCAGGCGTATCTCCCTGAAAAGGTCTGACTTGAGCACTTCG
>JAQURN010000100.1 GCA_028715585.1 Actinomycetota bacterium
AGGTGCCACCAGGCAAACTCCCTAGCGAGGTTGGATGCCTAGTACAGAACGTGGGCACCACCATCGCCCTTTTCGAGGCAGCCTCACTAGGCAAACCTCTTTATGAGAGGGTGCTCACGGTAACGGGACACGGAATAAAGGAACCCACGAACTTCCGCGCTAGGGTAGGAACCCCTATTGGAGCGCTCATCGAGGCAGCGGGGGGTTTCGAAGGTACACCCGCGAAGCTTATTATGGGCGGACCGATGACCGGCTGGCCACAGACAGACACATCCGCGCCAATCATAAAGGGAACATCTGGGATAGTCGCATTGCTCCCAGACCTCGTTGAGGAAGCCGAGGAACACGAGTGCGTGCGATGCTCCAAATGCGTTGATGTGTGCCCAATGTTCCTGATGCCAAATTTCATAGTAGATGCTGTAAAAAAAGGCGAATGGGAAAAAGCGGAGATGTGGGGAGCGCTCGACTGTTTCGAATGCGGTTGTTGCTCCTATACATGCCCTGCCTACATCCCGCACGTGAGTTATGTCCGTAAAGCAAAGGCTGAGATTGCAGCCATTAAAAAGAGATAGGGAGGCGATAACCATTGGCAGATAAAGGATTTAAGGCTACAGTCTCGCCTCACCTTCACGAGAAAGGCCAGACAATCGAGCGTGGAATGCGAAACGTGCTCATTGCGCTCTGCCCAGTTGTAATTTTTGCTCTGATTGTTTACGGGATGAACACCATATACATCATCCTCACGAGCATGATTACAGCCTGCCTTACAGAAGCAATCATAAGCTGGATAAGGAAAAGGCCAGTATCAATCAAAGACCTGTCGGCTTTGGTCACAGGTCTTCTATTCGCGTTAATCCTGCCGCCTACCACTCCACTCTGGGTAGTCGCGATAGGAGCTTTCATTGCGATAGCGGTAGGAAAGGAGCTATTCGGCGGCTTGGGCAAAAACATCTTCAACCCAGCATTATTCGCCAGGATAGCCCTCATGATATCGCCACTCGCCCTCTACACCCAAAAGTACGTAGAACCTTTCTTCTGGAAAAACGTTGGCTTTTTTACTCCAGTTGCTACCACAATCAATGATTCTGTCGCAGGTAGGGTGGTATATAAGACTATGGCGGGCAATGCTGTTAACGCCGTCACAAGCGCCACACCCCTATCGCTTCTCAAAAGCGGGAAGATGCTGACCGACACTGTGACTGGGCCTACCCCGGTGGGAGCTACCTGGCTCACAAGCAGTGGTAAGCCAAGTCTCTGGTCTCTGTTCATAGGAACCAAAGGAGGCTGCCTGGGCGAGATATCAGTACTCCTTCTTTTGATTGGAGGACTATATCTCATCTGGAAAAAGACAATCGACTGGCGCATACCCGTCGGCATCATCGGAGCGTTTTTCTTCGTCATGCTGGTCACCTGGAACCACCCTGTCTATCAGTTGCTTTCAGGTGGATTGTTCCTAGGAGCGTTCTTCATGGCAACCGACTGGGTGACCAGTCCTATGTCCAAACGGGGCAAATGGATATACGGTATCGGCATAGGGGTTTTCGTCGCCTTCATCAGGCTTTATAGTCCGTGGCCTGAAGGCGTAGCGATATCAATATTGTTCTGGAACGTACTGACGCTTCTAATCGACCGTTACATAGCAGTGCCAAAGTTCGGAGAAGCAAAAAGGCCGTGGTTCAACAAGTTGCCAGTGTATCCAAAGCCAAAACCGACTCCTGCCCAAGAGAAAACGTCATAACAAAAAAGTCGGACAAAAAAACGCCCGCCAGTTCACGGCGGGCGTTTTTCACTCATAGACGCTAAAATAGGCAAAAAGGAGGTAGAACCATGGTCATCCCGGTGCTTGCAATTCTCACGGCGGCTGGTATTTTACTTTTCTGGATTGCTTTTTTTACCGTGGGGCTTGCCCCCGAGAATCCCCCCGAGGGCTACTTCGCTTATGAGCATTCCTTTCCCCTTCCAGATATCGTAATGTCAATCACGATGATAGTAGCCGCGTCCCTCATGCTCAAAAAAATACCCGTGGGCGAACCTCTCTTGCTCGCCACAGCGGGGGCGTTGACTTTCCTTGGGCTGCTCGATTTTAGCTTCAACATCCAGAATGGAATCTACACCATATCCACCACGGATATGCTGCTAAATGGTTTCATGAACGCGTGGTGTGTCCTGTTCGGGGTATATGTAATCGTCAAGCTGATTTAGTGTCTGGTGGCGCGGAAACAAAGATTTGCCTAAAAGTTCTCTATCATGGAAAATAAGGCTGGATTGAGGCTTGCAAAAGTCGCTAGTGAGCTCGAATTCGAGGAGCAGGATGTCCGAAAGAGACTCGGCAGGAAAAAACCCAGAAGATAGACCCCTCCGCTCGGGAGCCGTATCCGAAATCAACCAGACCTGTGGGGTGGAACCTAATGCAAGTCCAATAGTTGATTACCTGACGGAAGACGATGCCTTCTACTGGATGCAGGGGGAATGTGAAGCCGATATTCCGCTTTCGGCACTCGGTTTCGAGCTCCCACTGGGTTGTCGGTTTTGCATTTAGTTCTTTTGGCTTTTGTTTAGTTCGTATCGAGAGTTTTCCTCAAGCAAAAAGGTGGTGACTTTGTGATGTTCGAGCGACACTTTGGCAGCAGGGACCTGGAAAAAATCTTCTCAAGCGATTTTAGATTTCCAGAGGACTTCCTGTTTGGCGTAGCCAATGCCGCATACCAGGTGGAAGGAGGATTCAACGGGCCAGGCGAGCCTCTAAACAACTGGGTTACCTGGGAACGCTCCGGAAGGGTGGATCCTTCTGGAGAAGCCATAAGATTCTGGACCGATTACGAGGAACAAATTGAACGCGCCAAAAATATGGGTTTGAGCTGCTTTAGATTCGGCATCGAATGGGCAAGGGTCCAGCCAGATTCTCATCCCTCACCCGGCAACATTCCCCCTTTTGACATGAGCGCCATCGAAACTTATTCCGACATAGCCGCTTCAATAATGAAGGCGGGGATGGAGCCAGTGATAACTCTTCACCACTTTACACATCCCTATTGGCTCGGATTGGATTTCTGGCTGGAGGACGAAAAGCTAGGACTTTTCGAAGATTACGTTCGGAAAATCGTATATGAGTTAAATAGGCTCTTAATTGAAAAGCACTCACTTCATCCAGTCAAGTACTGGATTACCATAAACGAGCCCAACGGGCTTGCATGGACCTCGTACCTCTTTGGCGTATTCCCACACGGAAAGTTGAAACTGGGAATCCCTAACTCTTTCAAAGCATGGAACAATTTGATTATCGGGCACTCGAAAGCATATGACGCAATCCACGAGTTATACGAAGAAAACGGCTGGCAAAATCCAAGTGTTACTTACAATGTTGTCTGTCAGGCTACATATGAAACCGACAAAATAATGACCGACCTAGTACTCGCTCGTCAAAACGGCGTTCATCGAAACGATATCAGTACGTACCTCCAAGAAAGCCGCAAGAAGTGGAATGAAGAAATTGAAGCCTGCCCCCTTGCCCAAGGCGAGTCCCCCCTTTCGAGGCGCCTCGATTTAACCTTGAGCGACCTCCTTTCCAAAGTCATAATCCCCGAGCGCTTTGGCAGGCTTCTCGATGAGATATATTCGTCTCCCTTGGAGAAAAAACTGGACTACATCGCCATAGATGTGTATGACATCTTTCTTTCCCACGAGGTAAAAGCACCATCGCTCGAAGACATCAGAGAGGGGCGCTTCAACCTAAATGCCGAGCATTGGGAATGGGTGATAAATCCACCAACTCTCTATCATTCATTGAAAGCACAAGCGATAAACTCCAACGGGCTTCCCGTCATGGTTGCGGAAAACGGGATGGCTTTCAAGGTTTACCGCGGAAGAGTGGCAGAAAGACGCGACGGAGCCACACGCGATGTCTTCTTGGAATCCTACCTTTACGAGGTGGCGCGTGCGCTAAAGGATGGGGTGCCCGTAATTGGCTATATCCACTGGACGTTGGCGGATAACTACGAATGGGGCTCCTACGATCCTCGCTTTGGCATTTTCACCGTGGACAGATCGAAATCACCCGTGAAGATTTTAGATCGGGACGCTTGGGGAATCGACGCCGCTAAAGCATACAAAGAGCTGACTTCAGCCTTGCGAAGCAATAATCTCGACAAAATAAAACCTGCTTTCCTGCGCAATTATCACTAGTCATTGTTTTTGTGGTAGCATTCGGGGGAGAAAATTCTCGCGTTCTCCAGACTTTATCATGTACCAATTTTCTTGGAGGAAAAATATAGGTGAGTTCTGTAGTAAAGAAGAGACGCAAAAGAATGAGCAAGAAAAAATATAGAAAGCGTCTCAAGCGAGATAGGCACAAAAACAAATAGACATCAGTTTACCTTCCCCTCGATTCGCCTCGGGAAAATCTTCCCGCTGGAAAGAAGTTTAAGGACACCCGCCCTTTCAGGCATCGAGGGTAACGCACCGACAACCGTGGTGGCAAGCGCGCCGGCAGCGTTGGCAAAAAGCGTAGCTTCGATGAGGTCCTTCCCCTCCCCCAGCGCAACCGCCAAGGCGGCGGTGAATGCGTCCCCCGCGGCAGTCGCGTCAATGGCATTAATCTCGAAAGGCGGTATATGCCAAGCTTCCTCTCTCGTCACCACAACAGAACCCATGTCTCCCATTTTGACCACAAAGACATGGTCTTTCTCACCAATCATCTCCCTCGCAACCGAGCAGGCTTGCTCGACACCATCTATCCTTTTTCCTGAAAGGTGCGAGAGCTCATCCAAATTGGGAGACACTATGTCAAAGGGTTCAAGTACTTCCCTCTCCACTTCCCGTGGTGGACCGGCGTCGAGAATCGTCCTTGCGCCCCTTTTCTTTGCGCGCCTTGCCCCTTCCACAACGACATCCACGGGAATCTCTAGCTGGAAAAGGGCGGTATGGACGCTTTCCAAGACTTCTTCGAGGCAATTCAGGTCTTCCACTGAAACATCCATGTTTGCTCCAGGGTCAACCACTATCGTGCTCAAGCCCATCTTCTCGTCCACCACTATAAGAGCTACCCCAGTCGAAGATTTCTCATCTCTCTTGACCATGGTTGGGTCTATGCCAGCATTCCGGAGGCTTTCTACCATGAAGTCGCCGAAATAATCTTCCCCTACCTTTCCTAGGAGATAA
>JAQURN010000101.1 GCA_028715585.1 Actinomycetota bacterium
AAAAATCCCAGCAAAGAGAGGTGCCACAGGCTAACCTCCGTTTCGTCCGCGTAAAAACCTTAGGGCACGGGGGTGAAAGCACGGCAGCGATAAAGGATGAGATGCTTTCCCTCCCATCCACTACATCGGCGACCCTCTCAGCAAGTGGAAGATGGAGACCAAGCGAGCGGGCTCTATTGACAACCTCAAAAGCACTCGAGGCGCCTTCAGCTACTCCCTTTCTCGCTTCAAGCGCGCCTCCACTTGCAATTGCCCTCCCAAAGGCATGGTTTCTGCTTTTAGGGGATACGCACGTGGCAACGAAGTCGCCCACTCCAGCGGGCGTCCAGATAACACGGGAGTCGCCGCCGATTGCCTCTATGAAAAGCCTGGTTTCTTCTAGCCCTCTCGAGACAATGAGCCCGGTGGCATTCGCCCCAAAACCAACGCCAACCGCAATCCCACATCCTATGGCATATACATTCTTCAATGCCCCCGCGCACTGAACGCCAAGGGGGTCATAAAGGCTCATAAATCCTAAAAGTCTGGACGAAAGCCTTTCCCTCCATAAGTCAACAGAATCTTTTTTTTGTCCAGCAATAACGGCTAAGGTAGGGAAGCCCCCACAAATTTCATTGGAAAGGCAGGGACCGGAAATTACTAGTGGTTCACCCGACATGGGGTAAGCGGACGAGCAAGCCACCTCCTCGAAAACCTCGATTGCTAAAAGTCCAGTATGCCTCTCGAAGCCCTTAGTCGCTATCAAAACCTGGGGCATTTTCCTTTCTCGCCACTCGAGCTTGAAAAGCATGGATGCGACATCGCGCATCCCTGACGAAGGGACCGCTATCAATATGGCAGACGAAAATTTGACCGCCTCGAGTGAAGTGGAGGAAAAAACGTTATTCGGCAGAGTAACCTTCCCAAGGTATTCCTCGTTTAGGTGAAGCTCGTTTATCTTTCGGGAAATCTTCTCCCTCCTCGCGATGAGCAAAACGTCGTCGAATCTTTCCGCAAGCGCAAGGCTGAGCGTGGTTCCCCATGAGCCCGCGCCAACGATTGCTATGCTCTCGCCGTTGGAAGATATTTTTCTCGTTGCGCTTTTTGAGTTCACCTTTGTATCTCCCACTAAGCTCCGGGCATCAAGCCGTGCCTATAGGGGCAAGCTTCTCTCCCTCGCCCTTTCCACGCCTTCTAAGTATCCGCAAGGCTGAAAACGCCGCTACGAAAAGCCCCAATGCCGCGCCGCCAAAAATCCAGGGGTAAAATCGGCGGGTCGGGGTTTCCTTTTCTTCTTCGTTTGAACCCATGGAAAGTAATTCCACCGCTTTTATCACGCAATCGTATAAATCTTCTGGAGCCTCGATGCGCCTGACCATCCGCAGCGCCTCCTCTAATGAGCCTAACGCACGGGGGTCAGCGGCTTTTTCCTTTCCTCCGATGGAATAAACAAACGAACGAATCCAATTCTTGAGACTTGCCTCTGCCAAGTTACATCTCCCCCTTCAAAACCTCGAAGAGAATGGCTTTGCCCCTGCGTTCCCAGGTCTTAGCAGTGCTCACGGGAACACCCAAAACTTTTCCCACCTCTCGGTATGTCATTCCTTCTGTATAGCGAAGAATCAAAACCGCCCTGTAACGCGGGTCTAAATCGGCTAGAGCCTCGTCCACAAGTTCCACCATCCGCGTGGAAATGCTCAAATCCTCAGGATTGTCGCTTTTCTCTCCCCCCGAATAGACATCCACGGACGGGCGGTCGGGTATTCCCCCCTCTTTATAACAAGCGTCCAAAGAAACCATGCCCTTCCCTTGGAGTCTGAGGTGGTCTATTGCCGCGTTTGCCCCTATCCTGAGAAGCCATGGTTTGAAAGGCCTCCCCGCCTTAAAAGAATCCATATTCTCGTATGCGCGGAGAAAAGCTTCCTGAGTCAAATCCCTCGCCTCTTCTCTTCTGCCCACAAGCCTGAAAATAAGGTTATAAAGGGAATCCTGGTATTTCCTAACCAACTCCCCAAATGCTTCGACTTCTCCACTCTTCCATCTCCTCACGAGATTCGCATCACTTGACGCATCACGGCGCATCAACTGCGAGAACTTTCCTTTCTCCACCATCCGCTTCGAGGTGGAAGATTCTGCTTTGCCTCTTTTACCCTTCCTATATTTCATACGAGATACCCCGCCAATCGGTTTCAAAATTCTACAAGCTGATTTCTCGGTTGTCTCGCTAAAGTTAGTAATATACTGCTAAGGAATCGCGGTCAAAGAACTAAATTAGCTACGGGCAATTCAAGCAGAGGAGCAGCAAGATGCAGAAAACACGGGAAGAAGTGCTTGAAAACCTCAAATCAAAATCCTATGACATCTTGGTAATCGGGGGTGGCGTAACTGGCGCCGCAATCGCGCGCGATACGGTGATGCGGGGATTTACCTGCGCCTGCATCGATAAAGGAGACTGGGCTTCTGGCACTTCCAGCCGGTCATCAAAACTCATACACGGGGGTTTGCGCTACCTCGAGATGTTCGAATTCCACCTAGTCTTCGAGGCATGTCGGGAAAGAAAAATCCTGCTTGAAATCGCTCCTCACCTCGTCTATCCACAACCTTTCACCTATCCAGTATATAAAGGCGACAAGAACGGGTTGTTCATGATATGGGCAGGGATGTGGCTCTATGACATCCTGGCTCTGTTCCGAAACGTCGAAAACCACAAAATGTACCTGAAAGAAAAAGCGCTCGAGCTCGAGGAGGGGCTCGATGAAGAGCGCCTAAAAGGCGCGGGCGTCTTCTATGACTGCTCCACCGACGACGCGCGCCTCACCCTTTCCTTCGTACTTTCCGCCATGGACAATGGAGCGGACTGCGCGAATTACCTCAAGGCAATTGCTCTTCTCAAGGAAAGGGGGCAAATCCGCGGAGCAAGGGTTCGTGACACGATTGAGGGAAAGGAGTTCGACATAGAAGCAAAGGTCGTCATCAACGCCACTGGCCCATGGGACGACGAAACCTGCTCCCTCGACGAGCCAGGCTCGCCTTCGAAGCTAACCCTCACGAAGGGAGCGCATTTCATCGTTCCGCGTGGGAGACTCAGAACCAGAAACGCCCTTCCGATACTTTCCCCGACTGACAACAGGATGATGTTCATAATCCCAAGAGGAAATTTCACCTTGGTCGGAACAACTGACACTTATTACGAAGGAGACCTGGAAAAACCTCATGCCACTCGCGAGGACGTAGAATACATGCTGGAAGCAACAAACCATTCCCTTCCAAAGGCGAATCTCGACAAAGCAGATATCATATCCACTTACGCGGGACTTCGACCCCTCGCGATGCAGGAAGGAGGGGAAGATGTAGCGGAGAGCAAAGTTTCAAGGGAGCACAGGATATACGAAGGGCGCTCCGGCCTCTTTACCATAGCAGGAGGCAAACTCACCACGGCAAGGTCGATGGCGGAAGAAATGGTTGACCTCGCCTCGGAGAAACTGACGAGAAATTTCGGAATAAAAGCAAAGCGCCCTTGCCTGACAGATAAAACTCCAGTCCTTGGAACGCCAGATCTTGATACCGAAGCAAGGGTAAGAGCTCTTTCCAGGCATTTGAAGCTCGACGACGCAGTCTTAGGTAATCTCTTCAAGCAGGGGACCGCGGCACTGGGGGTTCTTTCCCTAGTGGAAGAAAACCCTAATCTGGGAGAGCCTATTGTCCCTGGTATCGGGTATTTGAAAGCGCAGGTAACCTTCGCCGCTCGGCAGGAAATGGCAAAATCACTCGAGGATTTCATGATAAGGCGCTCGGAGATTTTCTATACTGCTACAGACCAAGGGCTTGCGGCAGTGCCGGTCGTGGCGTCCATTCTCGCAAGAGAGCTCGGATGGGATGAGGTCGAAAAAAAGAGGCAAATCGAGAAATACAAGGATACCGTCGCAATTTCGAGGCTTTACGCAACAGAGTAGCAATCCACGGTAAGGAGAGGCAAATTCGGCTATAATATCTCTAGGAAATTTCAACCTGGAGGTACCCCTAGATGGTTAAGTGTGAATTCTGCGGAGCTGAAGTGTCACGAGGTGCACTCGCATGCCCGGCTTGTGGCGCTCCCATCTCAAAAAAGGCTCTAGAGGCATTAGAGGCGGAAGAAAAAACCGCCCCTGAAGCGGAAATCCCAGTTCCAGTTGAAACCCGGGGGATCAGTGAAGAACCCGTGCCAAGCGCGGTTCCTCCACTAGAGAATCAACAAATAGGCCTTCAAAGCGAAACACCTGGCGTTCTCAGCCCTGAAGAAGCTGGCCTTACGGGTGGCTACAAGGAAGGATATCCCAGTTTTTCAGTCGGGGGAGCAGGGGAGCAAACCACGGATGACCCGTTCGGTTTAAGCATCAGCGAAGAGACGCCTAGAATAGTGGAGGCAGAAGAAGAGGGTTTCGATTTCCACAAGGTCTGGAACATAATCGTCACTATCTTTACGGTAATCATTGCCGGCGCCATCATAGCTTTTGCCGTGTACTTTGGCTTCCTGCGGGAAAAGGGGCCCTCAAAAAGCGCGCCCGCCCAAGCTGTTCACACGCTCTGCATGAGCGTGGTCTCGGGAAATTCAACAAAAGTTAGTGAAACAAGCGTGCCGAACTCCGCTACGGTAGCCGCGCTCCAGAACATCATCGATTCCCTTTCTCAGTCAGGAATGGTAACCGTCAAGAAATTAAGGGTCAAAACCGAGAATCTGAGCGAAACCAAAGCAACAGCGAGAATCGAGGAGTTTAGCGTTGCGGTGACATCTCCAGGGGGAGAACAGAAAGTCACCGACATACTCAACTTGGAGTTCCCGAATACTGTCGAATTGATTTACCAAGGGGGAAAGTGGATTGTGGTGAGTTAGGCTAGTCCTCTTCTGAACCACTTGCGCTTTTCCTAAACCTCTCTACAGGTATCCCACAGAGGAACTCGAGCATCTCCTTCCCGGTATTCCGATATTGGTGCTCGAGCACCGGCGGGATAAATACCACATCTCCTCTGATTACTTGCTCTTTCTTCCCCTCGATTAAAACCTCTCCGCTTCCAGATACAACGAAATTTTCGTGCTCGAAGGGATGAGAATGCCTGGGGGTGTAGACGCCGGGTTCACTCT
>JAQURN010000102.1 GCA_028715585.1 Actinomycetota bacterium
AAAAGCCTTCCTGGATGCCGGTGGAGGGGCTGTCCAGCCGTTAGTAGAGGCGATTTCGGGAAGGAAAAAGGAAATAGAACGTCGCGTAAGTGAACTTTCAGGCGCCATCGAACCCGCTTGGCTTACCTGTGAGAAGAAAAGGGAAGAGTTCTCTTCCGCCCTCGAGGAAATAAAGCAGCTTCGCACAAAGAGGGGTGAGCTCGAAGCGACCTGCGAAGAGCTCCTCCAGGAAAAATCGAAGCTACTCGCGTCCCGAGCCGACCTCATTTGCAGGCTTTATCTTCTCTCGAGACTAGAGACGAGACGATGGACCTTCTTGAACACCATTTCTGAACTTCTCGAACGCGACTTTGGGGAAGGAAAACTCGGTGAGCCTCTTATCCATGAACTAGATATCGATAGCTCCTTTGAGAAAGCGGTGATGGACTTCCTGGGACCATGGGCATTTGCTCTGCCGGTTAAGGGTGATGAAACGGTTATTGCCGCGATTCGCTATCTCAAGGAGAGGGGCGCCGGCAAGGCTTTGTTTTTCCGCGAAGGCGAGGGGAATGATACCGAATTTACAAATACGGGAAGTTCTCTCTCGACGCCTCCCGGTGCGGTTCCGGCGCTCGAGGCGGTAAGAGCGCCCGCGCGCTTCATGGATGCCCTAAGGGGGCTTCTGGCTGATACCTATATCGTGGGAAGCCTCGAGGAAGCTTTTAGCCTAGCGCACAGCTATCCACGATTTACTTTTCTCACTCCGGACGGCGATGTCATTTCCGGAGGGACTTTCTTGAGAGGAGGAAGCCCCACCTTGGACCCGCTTCTCTTGGAGACTTCCAAGAGGCGTCGTGAGGAAATGGAAAGTTCAATAGAGGAAATCCAGGTTGGCCTCGATGAGATTTGCTTGAGGATTGAAAGGGTCAAAGGCGAGATTAAGAGGCTAGACGAGAGACTTGAATCCGCCGGGGAAGCCCTGAGTAGATGTTTCGAGGAGTCAGCCGAATTGCACAAGGAACACTCCTTGCTTAGCGGTAGGGCGGAGGTTTTTTCCCAGGAACTTGCCTACCTCGAGGGGTTGGATTTGCCACCAGCACCCGCGGGCAAAGAGAGCCTTGGTGGCAAACTAGCGAAGCTCCTCGAGCAGGAGGTAGAAACTAGAGGAGAGCTCGACCGAATCAAGGCAGAAAGGGCGCCTCTTTCGAGGGAAGAGGGAAAGCTAAGAGAAGATATTTCCGCGACGGAAAGAGAAATTGCAATCATCGCCCAGAGACAAAGGAAGATAGAGTACCTTCTTCGCACTCCCGAGGGGGGCCTTGCCGATGGTAGTGCCTGGGTTTCAGCCGAGTCAGACGTCAAAAAGATAGTTGGCTTTCATGAACGTCTTGTAAGTCTTGCCGATAGGGCGCGCCAGAAGCTTCGCGAGGATCTTTCCAGTGAGTTTGGAGAAGAGGGGAAGGCGGACCAAAGCATTGACAGGCTGAAGGTGGAAATTCTTCGGCTTGAGGAGGAGAAAAGGGCTCTCGAGGACAAAATTCACTCTCAAGAACTTTCTTCAGCTGAGGTCAAAGTCAAGCTGGAGCAGGTTGCAGAGAAGATTACCAAAACTCATGGCGTGTCGCTCGAGTTTGCTCTAAAAACGCACGACCCTTCAGTTGAAAGGAGCGAACTGGAGAGAAGAATCGAGGAGCTTGGTGTCAAGCTGGAGAGGCTCGGACCCGTGAATCCTGAAGCGATAAGCCAGTTGAGGGAACTGGAGGAGAGGCACGATTTCTTCAAATCACAAGTGGAGGATTTGAGGGAAGGAAAGTTAGAGCTTCAAAAAGTCGTTCGGGAGGTTGACAACCAGATAAAGGAGAGATTTCTAGAGGCATTCGATGAGGCAAACACTTATTTCCGCGGAATGTTCTCTTTTCTGTTTCCCAATGGGAAGGCAGAGCTTAAACTGAGCGAACCAGATGACGCGCTCAATTCAGGTGTGGAGATATTTGCTCAGCCCGAGGGAAAGAGACTGAGAAGGCTTTCTCTTCTTTCAGGGGGGGAAACCTCTCTCACCGCGCTCGCCTTTTTCTTTGCCCTTTTCAAGGTGAGGCCTAGTCCCTTTTATTTCCTTGACGAGGTGGAGGCAGCACTCGATGACATAAACCTGGAAAGATTCCTTGAACTCGTGAAGGAGTTCAGAGAAGAATCACAGTTGATAATCATAACCCACCAGAGGAAGTCTATGGAGATAGGTGACGCGTTGTATGGTGTCACGATGCATGAGGATGGCATCTCGCGCGCGGTTTCGCAGAGGATAGCGGTCTGATGTTCTCCTTGGAAATCTCCAATCCTGAACTAGCCTTATCCTTAGAAATTCATTCGAAGCGAGGAATAATTGATGAAGGAAGAGCAAGAGAAACACGAGGAAAAAGCAGGGGAAGAAAATGCCCAGCTCAAAAAAGGGCTTTCGCAATCAAGGAAAATTCTCATTTCTCCTTTCAAAAAGGCTTCCCTCAAGAAAGTGGTGGATTCCTCGTTTTGGTCCGACATGACCGAAGCGCTTATTCTTGCTGACGCGGGTGCCGCCTGTGCCGAAGAAATAGTAGATGCCGCGAAGAGGAAGGTCATCAAAGAGGGTATAAGAGACCTGGATGGCATAATCGGTGCCTTTGAACAGGTGATTTGTGAAGCGATGCAGCCAATAACACCTCCTTCTGAATCTCAACAGGCGAAACCACAGGTTATCTTTGTAGTTGGCGTAAATGGTGTTGGCAAGACAACCACGGCGGCAAAAATTGGTTATTGGTTAAAAAAGGAGGGAAAGAGGGTTCTATTTGCCGCGGCGGACACATTCAGGGCTGCTGGAATAGAGCAGATGGAAAGATGGGCTGAGCGCGTCGGAGCCCCTGTTGTCAGGCATAAGCAAGGTGGAGATCCAGCGGCGGTAGTTTATGATGCTTTGGAATCCGCAATTGCTAGAGGAATAGATGCTCTCATCGTGGATACTGCCGGCAGGCTTCATACTAAAAAAAATCTTATGGCGGAGCTGTCTAAGATGTGGAGAGTAGCTCAAGGTAAAATCGAGGGAAAGCCAGAGGGAATACTGGTCATAGACGCTACTACTGGGCAAAATGGCATCTCGCAAGCGAAGCTCTTCAGCGAGGCACTCGAGGTTGATTCTATTGCCCTTACCAAGATGGACGGAAGCGCCAAGGGTGGGATTGTTCTCACGATAGGAAAACAGTTGGGCATACCGGTTAAGTTTGTGGGAGTGGGAGAGGGCTTGGATGACTTGAAGCCGTTCGATCCCCTCCAGTATGCCAGGGCATTGATATAAGTATCTTCATAGGCTGGTTTCAAAACAAGGTGCGCGAGCAATTATGGATTTTCACTTGAGATTTTGGGCAGAAAACATTTCTCCAGATGATGTCGTGAGGCACGCCCTTCCCCTTCTCGAGGAATCCGGGGCAGGGGTAGCTTTCGCGCTTTTTCCTTCCTCCTTGAACGAGGTAAACGCCAGGGCTTTCAGGAAGCTCAAAGATGCCGGAATTGAGCTCACATTCTGGGTGCTCCTTTCCAAAGAGGATGGGTACTTCCCCGGCGAGAAGAATGTCGATGTCTTCTTGGGATTATGTAAGAAAGTTTTCCAGTGGGCTGAGCAGGAAGGAGTGTTACCCGATTTTCTCGCGATTGACGAGGAGTCCCCCTTGGAGCAGGCGGAAAAGCTTCTTGGCGCGCCAATATGGCTCAAGCCTGGTGTAGCCCTTAAGATAGCCCTAGGGAACCTTTGCCGTGAGAATTTCGACTACGCGAAAGGGAGATTTTCCATCCTCAATTCTTTAGCCAGAGATAGAGGTGTGAAAACCCTGGGGACTTGCATTCCAGTTGTTCTCATCGAGGAAATCCAGGGCGGGGAATTCGTCCAAGACCTATTCGAGACCCCCGTTTTGGGCGTTGATTGGGACATCATAAGCCCCATGATTTACACCTCGATGCTGATAGGGATGTCCGCGGGGTTGATTTCGAGGAAAGACGCGAGCTGGCTTTTGTATCGTCTCTCAAAGTGGCTGGATGCTTCTCGACCCCATGCGGCTGGCGTTTCGCTTGGGGTTACTGGAACGGGCGTCCTTGGGAACGAACCGGCTTTTTCTTCTCCCTTGGAGCTTGTATCAGATGTCGAAACAGCGCTTTCCGCCGGGATAAGAGACATAACCATATATAGCCTCGAGGGCATTATTTCTCGCGGAGAACCAGAAATTTGGTTCAAGGCGCTCGAAAATGTGGAACCCCGGGTTCCACCCCGATCAGGGAAGGTGGATTTTCTCATTGATGCCCTTGCGTTGGCGCACCGTGCCCTGGTGCCACTTGTAGAACTAAAAAGGTAGCTCTTCGCCTCGCAATGGTTTCTCCTTTCACTTATCATGTTCTGAAAAGCTATTTGCTACATTTCGATGGAGGGAATATCTAGTTGTTTGAGAGCCTTGGTGACCGCCTGGCGGAGATATTTTCGAAGCTAAAAGGTCACGGAAAAATCACAGAGAAAGATGTCGAAGCCGCGATGCGTGAGATACGCATTGCTCTTTTAGATGCCGATGTGAACTACAAGGTCGTAAAAATGTTCGTGGAGAGAGTGCGAAGCCGCGCCGTTGGGGAGGAGGTCATAAAAAGCGTCACCCCCGCTCAGCAGGTTATAAAGATAGTGGACGAGGAGATGATAGATATACTGGGTGGAGGTAACCAGGCGCTTAATTTCTCTTCTTCTCCTCCCTCGAATTTGATGCTGGTCGGTCTCCAGGGAAGTGGGAAGACCACTGCCGCTGCCAAACTTGCCCTCTTTCTTCAAAAGCAAGGAAGAAATCCAATGCTCGTGGCGGCGGATATTTATAGGCCGGCGGCTATTGACCAACTCGTGGCACTTGGGGAAAAGATAAATATCCCTGTTGCGCGTTACAAGAACAAGAGCGCGGTGGAGATAGTGATGGAATCCCAAAAGGAAGCCTCAAAGGCAGGGGTGGATGTTCTTGTACTCGATACCGCCGGCAGGTTACATATAGACGAAGCGATGATGCAGGAGTTGGTCGATATAAAAGACAAAGTTCACCCAAGCGAGATTCTCCTTGTGGTGGACGCG
>JAQURN010000103.1 GCA_028715585.1 Actinomycetota bacterium
GAGAGAAATTGACAGACTGGGAATGTAGAAGTTCTTGTGAAGCAAGTGTAGAGATGCTCAAGAAGGCCGAGGAGGAGGGGCGGTCAACCGCTTTCTCCAGAACCGAGACCCTGAAGGTTTGCACCATTGGGGAATCTGGGATTTGTTGCAAGAATTGCGCTATGGGACCCTGCAGGTTGACTGCGCCAAAAAAGGAAGGCGAGCCTGAAAAGAGGGGGATTTGCGGGGCTACTGCCGAGGTAGTGGCGGCTAGGAATTTCGCCAGAATGGTTGCCGCTGGAGCGGCAGCCCATTCCGACCATGGTCGCGCTGTTGCCGAAACACTCACAATGGTTGCCAAGGGAGAGGCGCAGGGCTATGAGATAAAAGACCGCATAAAGCTTCTCGAGGTGGCAGCAGACCTTGGAATTGAGGTTGGGGATAGAAGCGTAGAGGAAATAGCACTCGAGGTTGGAGAGAAGTGTCTTTCCATGTTTGGCCAGCAGGAAGGGGAGCTCGCCTTTGCCTTGAGAGCACCTGAGCCGCGGAAGGAGATATGGCGGAAGCTGGGGGTATTTCCCAGGGGAGTTGACAGAGAAATAGTGGAGACGATGCATCGCACGCACATCGGGACCGACCAGGAGATGGAACACATCCTGCTCCAGGCTACCAGAACCGCTCTCGCGGATGGGTGGGGTGGTTCCATGATAGGGACAGAGCTCCAGGACATTCTTTTCGGAACTCCCACTCCCATACCCGCGAAGGTAAACCTTGGAGTTCTCAAGGAAGACGAGGTCAACGTCATCGTTCACGGACACGAGCCACTTCTTTCCGAAATGATACTTCTTGCCTCTAAGGATGAGGAGCTCTTGGAAGAGGCAAAGAAAAAGGGAGCAAAGGGGATAAACATCGCTGGGATTTGTTGCACCGCCAATGAGATACTCTCGCGCCATGGAATCCCCATCGCTGGCAATGTTCTTCAGCAGGAGCTTGCAATCATAACCGGCGCGGTTGACGTGATGGTTGTCGATATCCAGTGCGTGTACCAGGCAATTGGAGAGTTGTCTAACTGCTATCACACCAAGATTGTGACTACCAGCTCGAAAGCGAAAATGCCGTTTGCTGAACACATCGAGTTTCATGAAGAGAATGCTTTGGATATCGCGAAGAAGATACTTAAACTTGCGATTGATAATTTCCCCAATCGAGGGAAGGTTGAAATCCCCAAGCGCACTGGCGACCTGATAGCGGGCTATGACCATGAATACATCAATTACATGCTCGGTGGCAGGTTTAGAGCTTCCTACCGCCCCCTCAATGACGGGGTCATCGATGGCAGGATTCGCGGAGTGGTGGGGGTAGTCGGCTGCAGCAATCCGAGGGTCGCTCACGAGACCGTCCACGTGAGGGTGGTGGAGGAGCTGGTGGCGAATGGCTGCCTGGTGGTGATGACGGGCTGCGCCGCGCAGGCAGTTGCCAAAACTGGGTTGATGACGCCGGAGATAGCAAAGAAGATTTGTCCTCAAGGGCTTTACGAGATATGCGAGGCGGTTGGCATTCCACCTGTGCTTCATGTTGGTTCGTGCGTTGACAACAGCAGGGTGCTTGTTGCCCTGACAGAGATGGTTCATGAAGGTGGATTGGGAGATGACATAAGCGAGATGCCGGTTGCGGGAGCCGCGCCCGAGTGGATGAGCGAAAAGGCGATATCGATAGGGCAATATTTTGTAACCAGCGGCGTTTATACGGTCTTCGGGGTGAAATGGCCCACCATGGGAAGCGCAAAAGCCACCGATTACCTTTTCAAGGAATACGAGAAACTTTATGGGGCAATGTGGGATTATGAGCCCGACCCAGAAAAAATGGTAGGGAAGATTTTGTCTAGAATCGATGCCAAGAGGGAAGAGCTTGGCATACTCGGGAAGCGCGAGAGGGTATTGTTCGATATGGCAATGAGACGCGAGCTGGAAATCGAATAACCTCTTATGTCCTTTTGATGTTCGTTCTAAGGAGGTAGTTGCATGTCAAAGATTATTCTGAGTGCCGCCATAAGGGGTGCCCACCAAATCCACGATAGAGTTCAGAAGCGCCTGGATGAAGCTCTCGAGAAATATGGAGAGAAGCAAGAAATAGGATTTCCCAATACTGCTTATTACCTCCCAATCATATATGGGATGACTGGAGAGAAGGTGGAAAGGCTTGGGGATTGCCCAAAGATAATGCGAATCGCAGAGGACCTTCTTCCACCCGTTCCTGCTGAAAATCTGTGGACCCCTTACCTTGGGCCAGGCCTTGACGCTGGGATGGCTACCCTTTTCATGGAGGAGATAGAAGAGGCAATCAAGTATGTCGATGGTCCAAATCCTGTTGACGGCATTTGGCTGGGGGCCGCGGACGATGTGATAATGCGAGAGCGCGGAGTGGAGTTCGTCGATGGCACAGCCCCTGGATTCTGTGCCCTTCTTGGGTCCGCTCCCGATGGTGAAACCGCTGAAAATATCGTGAAGGAGTTGCAGCAGAAGAATCTCTACATCTGGACCAGCGCCAATTACAATGGAACTACGGTTGCCGAGCAGCTTGCCGCAAGAGATGTGCAGTTAGGCTGGGAGACCAGGATAGTTCCTTACGGAAGAGAAGTCTCATCGGTCGTCTATTCGCTTGGCTTTGCCGCCAGGGCTGCCATGAGCTTCGGCGGAGCCGAGCCTGGGAATTATAGAAGAGTGTTGCTTTACAACAAGAACAGAATCTTCGCTTTTGTAATTACCCTTGGAACCGTTACGGATGAGTGGTACGCGAACGCGGCGGGGGCGATAAATTACGGCTTCCCAACCATAGCGGATACCGACATTCCCGAGATTCTACCCACTGGAGTTTGCACCTATGAGCATGTGGTTTCCAACATCCCGCATGACCAGATAGTACAGAGGGCAATCGAGGTCAGAGGTCTCAAGGTCCAGATTACTGAGGTGCCCATCCCGATGGCATATGGTCCCGCCTTCGAGGGTGAGAGGATAAGAAAAGAGGATATGTACTGCCAGTTCGGCGGGAACTATACCGACGCCTTCGAGTTCGTGGAGATGAAGGAAATGAACGAGGTGGAGGATGGGAAGATAGAGGTGGTGGGTCCAGAAATTGACGACATCGAGGAGGGCGCGGCACTTCCGCTCGGCATCGTGGTGCATGTGGCGGGTAGAAAGATGCAGGAGGATTTCGAATCTATACTGGAGCGCCAGGTACACCATTTCATCAATGGAGCCGAGGGGATTTGGCACATGGGGCAGCGAGACATAGTGTGGACCAGGATAAGCAAGAAAGCGAAGGAAAAGGGGTTCAAGATAAGGCATTATGGAGAGATACTCCACGCCAAGTTCCTCGCCGAATTTCCTGCCATTGTGGACAAGGTCCAGGTAACCCTTTACACTGAGGAAGCTAAAGTCAAGGAGCTTCTGGAAATTGCTAGAGCAAAATATCACTATCGTGATGAGAAAACCGCTGGGATGACCGATGAGTCAGTTGATATCTTCTACTCTTGTACCCTCTGCCAGTCGTTTGCCCCGACTCACGTTTGTGTTGTGAGCCCAGAGCGGCTTGGGCTTTGCGGGGCGTACAACTGGCTGGATTGCAGAGCCGCTTTTGAAATCGATCCCACTGGACCCAATCAACCGGTTGAGAAAAGGGGTGTGATTGATGAACTAAAGGGGCAGTGGGAAAGCATAAACGAGTTTGTGTATCAGAATAGCGGTCAGTCGGTCGAGAGGGTAAACATGTATTCAATGATGGAAGACCCCATGACTTCCTGCGGCTGTTTTGAGTGCATCGTGGCGTTCCTGCCAATCTGTAATGGGGTAATGATAGTGAACCGCGAATTCACTGGAGAGACGCCTTGCGGAATGACATTCTCCACTCTCGCTGGCACTGTTGGCGGTGGGAATGTGACTCCCGGATTCATAGGGATTGGGAAGGTCTATATAGGAAGCAAGAAGTTCATAAGAGCCGACGGCGGGTTCCTGAGGGTTGTATGGATGCCAAAGGAGCTCAAGGAGTTGTTGAAAGAGCAACTCCAAAAGAGGGCGGAAGAGCTCGGGGTGCCCGATTTCGTTGACAAGATAGCAACCGAGGAAGTCGGAACCACGGAAGACGAGATACTTCCGTTCCTCACCGAAAAAGAGCATCCCGCTCTCAGTATGGAGCCGATGCTCGCGTAGAAGCATGATTTAAGAAATTCGTGAAAGAAAGGTGTTTGCAGGAAAGGAGCAGAGATGGCGCTGAGTGGTCTTGATATCTTCAAACTACTTCCCAAGACGAACTGTGGCGAGTGCAAATTCCCCACTTGCCTTGCCTTCGCGATGAAGCTCGCTGGGGGGCAGGCTAAGCTCGAGGATTGTCCTTATGTTTCCGATGAAGCAAAAGAGAAACTCGCGGAGGCAGCGGCTCCACCCATAAAGGGCATCACGGTTGGCAAGGGAGACAAGGAGTTCAGAATCGGTGAAGAGCTGGTGATGTTCCGGCACGAGAAACGATTTATAAATCCTACCGCTATGGGCGTTTTAATCTCGGACTCCATGCCTGAGGACGAAATCACCTCAAAGGTTGAGATGGTTAACAAGGATAGCTGGGAGAGAGTAGGGCAGCGTCTCGAAGTTAAGCTCCTAGGTGTCAAATGCGAGTCTGGGGACGCGTCTAAATTCAGCGATGTGCTCTCGAAAATCAAGGACTCCACTAATCTTTCGCTTATGCCCATGACTGAAGACGCCGAGATAATGAAAGCCGCCCTTCAGGTCATCGAGGATAGGAATCCCCTTCTTTGCTGCGCGACGGCCGAAAACCTGGAGGCAATGGGGTCTCTCGCCAAGGAGAAGGGCTTGCCGCTCGTTATCAAAGGCAAAGGACTTGGTGACCTTGCCGACCTTTCTGAGAAAGCTCAAAAAATGGGGCTCGAGGACCTGGTGCTGGATCCCGGCACTAGGAATCTCAAAGATACATTCGAGGCGATGATTGCAATCCGCAGGGGAGCGCTCACCGCGAAGTTCAAGCCATTTGGTTACCCGACTATTACTTTTCCTTGCGAGGAAACGGATGATGTGTTCTTTGAA
>JAQURN010000104.1 GCA_028715585.1 Actinomycetota bacterium
TAATCAAACGTGTGGAGGGGTGCCCGAGTGGCCGTAAGGGAGACGCCTGCTAAGCGTTTTACCGGGAGAACCGGTACGTGGGTTCGAATCCCACCCCCTCCGCCATTTCCTTTTTCCCCACTTCTTGAGGGATTCGAACCCAGGGGGGCTTATTTCCTTGCGGGGGGAGTATCCCCCCAGCAATCCCAAGTGCGCCGTCCCATAGATATCCTGGCATTCGAGCGCCCCTGCATCCACCCCAGCTGCGTTGTACTCCCTCGGAGTACATCCAGTACACCTTCGGTCGCGAGCCTTGCTGGTGCGGCGCAGAATGACACTCTCGGTGCACAAGTCTACCTATGGGACGGCGCACTACTTAGGGGGGTAGAGGTCGCGATAGCGACCGTCCTAGGGGGGACGCGAGTCCCCCCTGGAAGAGTGAGCGGGCGTAGTGCATCTCGGCGCAGGCAAGTGTTCATCGGTCTCCCGCGAGCGACGGTTCGTACTCCACCCCCTCCGCCATATTTTCTTATCGGAGGTATTTCTCAGGGACAGCTTTTCACGGAGAGTGGGAACGACCGCCAGAGGGGTTGAATTTCTTGTTGAGATATAATAAGGTTTCACCAATTTGCTGGAAGCCGCTGACAAGTGAGGCGGCGGCTTAAGGGGAAAGCTTGGGGAACGTTTGTGAGTTTTTAAAAGGGGGAGAAAATGGGGAATGCATTGGCTGTTGAGACGGTAGATTTTTTGGCTCTTGGGGTTTTAGTGCTTGGCGCTATCTTTTTCTTTTGGGAATATGTGAGGGTGAAAGAAAAAGATTTTCTAATCCTTGCTTCTGGCTTTTTGCTCACGGCGGTAGGGATGGTTGTTTCTGTTGCGAATGAACCTGCCGTAGTTGAAGTTGTCGAGGGCGGAGGGGCAGACATAGCTAGCATGGTCCTGGGAATCATAGGGCTCATACTGGTCGTGGTTTTCATCGCTTTGACGATAATAAAGCAGACCAAAAAAGAATAGCTCCAAGCTTCTCAACGGTTCCCCTCGAGAGAAAATAAGAAACTGTGGCTTTTTCACTTTTCCGCACTGCAAAGTTAACTCTTAGACGGGTAGTTAGTTTTTTGCTTGGTTTGTTGGAGATTTTGAGATTGTGTGTTAGAATAGTCTTTACGAAAAGTTGAAAAGCTCCGAAAAGGAGCTTTTTTTATGCCCTTCTGAAGGTAATCCACGTCCAACGAATATCGCCTAACTTGCTATCTTTTTTCGCTTTGCATACAAGATGTAGGTGGCGTCCACGCCTCTCAAAGCGATCCGTGGGCGGTGCACGGCACTTTGAATGTTGGTCCGTTGAAATCGGTCACTTCGTAGTTGTAACTCCCTCCTGAAGGATACAAGGGCAAGGCATCCAGGAATCCAAGTTCCACGAGTTGTTCCATTCTATCTGGGAAATTGCCCTCCGAGTTATAGAAAGTCAGCAACGCTCCTCTCAGATTCTTGATTGTTCTTGCAATCCTGATGCTTATAGGGAAGCGTATCAGATTGTGGAACCTTTTGAGCATTATCTCCTCTCCCTAGCGCGCGTGGAGTTTATGG
Organism: Actinomycetota bacterium; assembly: GCA_028715585.1. Classification (GTDB taxonomy): domain Bacteria; phylum Actinomycetota; class Geothermincolia; order Fen-727; family JAQURN01; genus JAQURN01. The sequence goes on from JAQURN010000104.1 coordinate 1,567, forward strand.
GCGACAATATAATTTGATGTCGGTTGTGGGAAAAATGGAGGTCGAAGTTGAGCACCTTGAAAGTAGGGATAGTCGGACTTCCAAATGCCGGTAAAACCACACTCTTCAACGCTCTTTCCAGGGCGGGAGCGCAAGTCGCGCCTTATCCTTTCACCACGGTCGAACCTAATGTTGGGGTGGCTTTTGTTCCTGATGAGAGGCTCTACAAGGTTGCCGACCTCGCGGGATGCGAGAAGAGGGTTCCTGCGACGGTGAGATTCATTGACGTTGCTGGGCTAGTTGAGGGTGCGAGCAAGGGAGAAGGGCTTGGAAACCTCTTCCTTTCCCACGTCCGTGGCGTTGATGCTATTTTACACGTTGTCCGTGCGTTTGAAGGCTTAGGAGTTTCGCATGTGGCGGGAGGAACTAATCCCCTCCGGGATGTCGAGCTGATTGACACGGAATTGAGATTATCGGACCTAGAGATACTGGAGAGGGAAATCGAGAAGACCAAGCGAGTAGCAAAGAGTGGAAAGAAGGAAGAAAAGGCGAAACTCGAGGGGCTTATGGAGCTAGAGAGAATCGTCGAGAATGAGACCGCGCCCGCGAAGGAGGTAGTTTCAAGAAAGTTGCTTGATTACCTGCCGGAGGCAGGCTTGCTTACTATAAAGCCGATGATGATTGTGCTGAACGTTGGGGATGAGTTTGTTGAGGGAACCGAGGAGGAACTCTCTGTATGGGTTGAGGAGCGGGGAATCCCCCTCGTCAAGGTAAACGCTGAAGTAGAGGCAGAGCTTGCGGAGCTCGAACCGGAGGAAGCGGAGGAATTCAAGTCCGAAATGGGGATAGGCGAAGCAAGCCTGGAAACTATCATGAGGTCGAGCTACCAGATGCTCGGTCTCATAACCTTCTTTTCTATAGACTCAGGCGAATGCAAAGGGTGGTCAACACCGGAAGGCTCCACCGCTTCCCAAGCTGCGGGAAGGATACACTCCGACTTCGAGAAAGGCTTTGTGAAGGCAGAGGTCGTTCATTACCACGACTTCACTTCCTGTGGCTCGTTTGCATTGGCGAGGGAAAAGGGTTTACTTAAGGTCGAGGGGAGAGACTACGTCGTTTGTGATGGGGACGTAATTCACTTCAAATTCGCGCCCACCAGTTAGCGCGTCTTTCCACAGATATAGCGAGCGCCAAGTTGTCCATGGGGCAGCAAATTGTTTTCCGCGCGGGCAACTAGCGGCAATTTACTCCTTCTTAGTTTTTGATTCCTGTCTTTTGGGGGAGTATAATGAATTTGGTTGCTTTGCTTGGGCGAAGAATTTTTGGATATCAAAAATGGAGCTTGAACGAATTCCCGATACAAGCGGCAATTTCATAGAGGAGCAACCCTCCAACCGGGAGCTTTTCTTTGTTTTCCTGAAAGCCTTTTTCAGCCCCGAGCGCGCGGATTTACTTTCGAAGGAGATATGCGAGAAGGCAGAGTTGCTCGGGGGGCTTTCCGAGCTTACGCGTGAAGAGTTATCGCTTTTCTCTGGCATAGGAGAGGCACGGGCGGGCGCGATTCTTGCGGCGTTAGAGATTGGGAAAAGGGCATGTGAGGTCCCACCCGCCAGCCCATCCGTGAGATCCAGCTCAGAGGCGTTTAGCCTATTCAAGCCAATCATGTTTGGGCACAAGGCGGAGCTGTTTTGCGCAGCCCTCCTCGACAACAAGTTGAGACTGATTTCAGTGGTGGAGGTCTCCCGGGGCACTCTCACCGCGAGCATCGTTCACCCAAGGGAAGCGTTCTGGATGGCGGTGAGGCGGTCAGCATACGGAGTGATATTTGCTCACAATCACCCCAGTGGTGATCCACAGCCGAGCGGAGAAGACAGAAGGGTAACCACCAGGCTTTGCAAGGTCGGAAGCATCCTTGGCATTCCGGTCCTCGATCATATTGTTCTCGGGACGAGGGATTCTTATTACAGCTTCGCCGATTCGGGTGGGTTGGATGGTTGGAATCGTGAGTTTCACGGTATGCTCTTTGAATAGCTGGAAATCTTGGAAATCACCGACAAAGCGGGAACACCTGGCAATTTTGGCTTAGAATCCAGGTGATTTTGGAAGGAGTAGAAGTTGAGAGAATTGTTCGAGGGTTGGCGAACCGTGATGGACCACCCCCGTGTTTTTCTGAATGCCTGGAAGTTAAAAAAAAGCGGGGTTGAGCTTGGCGCGTTTTCCTGGATCGAGGGAAATGTGAAAGTTTATCTTGCCGCTCGTTCGGGTGTGAGGATTGGTAAAAGGGTCTTCATACCCAGGGATATCGAGATACTGGGAAACGATGATGGAAAAATCATCATCGGCGATGACGTGTCGATTGACTCTTGCGCGAGATTCCACGTGGCGAACCAGGCTACCCTGCAGATAGGGAACAAGGTTGGAGTTGGAGCTTACGACTTTCTCGATGCCTTCGACGACCTCACGATTGGTGAAAACACGATGCTAGGTCCGTTTCTCCACGTAATCTGCGCAGACCATGGCGTGAAGAGGGATATTCCAATGAGGGAGCAGAGGGGCACCTACGCTCCCATCTCCATAGGGAAAGATTGTTGGATTGGATCTGAGGTTGTGGTTTTGAAGGGAGTGACAATTGGAGATGGGGCAGTGGTTGGGGCGGGTTCAGTGGTCACGAAGGACATCCCCGAGTACTGTATCGCAGCCGGCGTTCCAGCGAGGGTTTTGAAGGAAAGGCCTTCTTAGAAGCTCGTGAGTTGATGAGATGGAATCGGACAGGTATGCGGTGGTCATAAACAAGACGGCAGGGAAGGTGCTTGCCGAACGCGCAAGCGTGGCACTCAAACCACGGGAACGCCTCCGAGGGCTTATAGGAAGAGAATCCATGGAAGCAGGAGAGGCTCTGGTAATTCCCCGCTCCAAACAGATACATACTTTCGGCATGCGATTTGACATAGATGTTCTCTTTCTCGACAAAGGTGGAAGGGTGGTAAAAGCTTGCCCGGCGTTTGTCCCACGCCGATTGTCTCCGTTTGTGTTTCGCTCCGCGACCGTAATAGAGCTTCCTTCCGGGGTTTTGAATCGAAGCGGGACGAAAGAGTGGGACATTGTTAAAATAGTGACATAGAAGATTAGCCGAATCTACAAGCGCTTCGAGCACTTTGGGGGCTACATGGACGCCCGGAAAACTTATGAACTCGAAATCACTAGGGTCCGCGAGGGGATAAGAAGCCAGGCGCGCGATGTAGTGGCGAGGGAGGTCTTCCTCCACATCTACGTAAATGGGGAGCCCGAAGTCTCTCTAGCGATGCTCCCCGGAAAGGAGCGGGAACTGGCTTTAGGCTATTGTTTGAGTTCTGGAATAATCAAGAGGCTTGAGCAGGTTAAATCCCTCGATGTAGAGATTGGCGCTGGCAGCGATTTCTATAGCGAGGTGAGGGTATGGACGGAAACGGAAAACGGCGCCGCCAACTTTAAGGGCGGCGGAGATA
>JAQURN010000105.1 GCA_028715585.1 Actinomycetota bacterium
GTTCAGCAGGACGCTTACCAAGTGCGAGCTTCGTGAATTGGCTCCGAGTCTGCTTTGCCTGGTCGTCCAGGCTCGCTCTTTCCTATACAAGATGGTAAGAATTATTGCTGGGGTAATACTCGAAGTTGGAACTGGGAGGATGACCGTCGAGGAGCTGGAGGGGAATCTTCGCGATGGAGATTCGCCATGTTGCGCTCCTCTCCCTCCCCACGGGCTTTTTTTGTGGGAAGTTTCCTATCCGGAGGATAGAATTCGCCCTGACTGAGTGTTAAAATTTTTTATTGTTGACCATTATTGTTATTTGGGGCGAATTCCAGGTGACTCGAAACTATGGACGGAAAAGATTTCTTCGAATTTGAGCCTGAGGAACTGGATATGGAGACCGGCGGGCGCAAGGAGCGCAAAGGTCGCCGCCGAAACGCAGCCATTGCGGCTGTCATTTTTATTCTTGCCTGCGCTCTCATCTCGGGCTTAGTTTTTTTATTTTCCAAAGTTTCCTCCGGGCCTCGCGCCCCAAAAGTAGTGGGAATGACTTATGAAGGCGCCAAACAGAAGGTCACATCCTTGGGGCTCGGGATACAAATCGATCCGGCGCAGGACAGCTCGGGCGATTGTTCTTCCTTGAAGGTGGAATCTCAAGACCCGAAGCCTGGCGCTAGACTCAAGAAGGGCGAGATGATAATTGTGCGTCTCGAGGGTCTTCTTGAGTCCGAGAAAATCTTCGATGAGGATAAAACTTCAGAGCCTAAAGAAGACGAGACACAAAATGTTCCCCAGCCAGCGGTTCCCCCGTCCTCCCCTCCTGGCGGCGCGAGTGGCGGGAGTGGTATAAGAATATGCCTCGACCCCGGCCATTCTTCAGGACAGCCTTCGAGCGATATCGATCCCCAAACGGGTCTGGATGTTCGCGACAGTGCTGGGGCTCCCGGGGAGCGTGAGGCGGTGTGGGAGCTTGCGGTTAAGACCAAGGGGCTCCTGGAGCAGGCTGGCTACGTGGTGGTTTTGACGAAGAATGGACCCGACGAATACTCGAGTTTTCGCAAAAGGGCTGACATTGGAAACTCATGCGCGATAATGGTTCGACTTCACTACGACGAAAATATGCACGCGATACTTTACCCCCCAGCCAGAGGATACAAAAAACATGGGAGCAATATCGTATATGTTGACCCAAACGTGGCTGCCTCGAGCAAAAAGCTAGCGGAGGCGATGCTTCCATCGCTCAAAAAGGTCGGCGTCACGAAAATTAGCCCAGACACCTCGGGCACTTCCAACAATACCGGCCCCGCCTTGACCGGCTCCGTCCTTTCTCTGGTGCCGGTCGTTCTCATCGAAAACGACCCGCGGATGGTCAGAAATAATCCCTCAGGAACTGATAGGGTTGCAAGAGCGATTACGGAGGGAATCCAGGCCTATTTTAGCTCCAGTCGGTAGAAGGGAACTGCGCGCTAGTTGGAGGCTCAGCCTGAGTTGATGGTGGATATCGCACGAATGGCGCTCTCCGTCGAGCCGAACACGGCAATTCCGCCCTCGAGCAATTGACTGCGAATTTTTCTGAGGGATTTTTCTATTTCTATGTCGCTCTCCCCGCAAGCCCGGGAATAAAGGGAAACCGCAATGGGTTTCCCGCTTTCCTGCCTTGCTTCCGAGAAGATGCGCGCCAGTTCCGAGAGCATGTCTTCCCCAGCGATTGGATATGCCAGGTTGTAGGCAAGGTCAAAGAGAAAGACATCGGTAGTATCGTTTGAGACTGCCTGTGAAACAATCTGGCGGAAGAGAGGAGGGGGGGTAATGGGAGTTCCTATGTCCAAAGGGTTTGATGCCACAGCCCCTGGATACCCCAGGAGTCTTCTCATTTCTTCCAAGGTTTTGTTCGAGAGAGGAGGAATCTCGAGTCCTTCCTCGATTGCCTTGTCGGCGCCATATGTCCCCAGCCCTCCTCCACCTCCAGCGATGAGAAGCCGCCTTCCAGGGTTTCTCCCTATGTGTTTTAGCGCCACAAAAGTATCCACTATCTCCTCGACTCCAGAGGTTCTCATTACTCCTTTGGAGCGGAGGAAACAATCCCATATCCGCGACTCCCCAGCCATTGAGCCAGTGTGGGAGAGTACTGCCCTTCTCGAGACTTCGGTGTCTCCAGCCTTCCACACGATTAGCGGTTTTTTTGCGGCAGTCTCTTCGATTACCCTCTTGAACTCAGCTCCATTTTTCGTTCCCTCTATGTAGCAACCGATGATGCTTGTGCTGGGGTCAGCTGAGAAATAGCGCAGGAGGTCGCACTCATCTATATCAGCTGCGTTTCCGTAGCTTACCGCCGCGCTGAAGTTTATCCCCAGGCTGTTTCCAAGGCGCGCCACCTGGACTCCAAATCCCCCGCTCTGAGAGATAAATGCTACATCTCCAGGTTCTTTCGATAGGTCGTGCCCTGGGAGCATCGTTATACAATTCCTTGGGTTGTAGATGCCGAAGCAGTTCGGCCCAATTATCCTGAATCCTCCATCGTGGGCGATTTTCAGGGCTTCTTCTTCCAGGAGTTTTCCCTCCTCGCCAATCTCGCGAAAGCCAGAGGCTATGATGACGACGCATTTAGTTCCACGGGAGGCGCAGTCTTTGAGGATGTCCATTGAGCGGTGAGCGGGAATTGTGAGGTAAACCACATCTGGGGGCTCGGGGAGGTCTGCCACGCTGGGGTAGGACTCGAACCCCAGGACTCGTGACGCGTTCCTGTTTACCGGATAGATGGGACCTTTGAAACCCATCTTGAGGTGGGATTGCATTATCTGATGCCCGAACTTCTCTGGAGAATTTGAGGCGCCTACTATTGCTAGGGAGCGCGCGTTCAATATGCTATGGATTTCCTCGAAACTTGGCTTTGTTTCCAGCACTTTTTTCCTCCAATCCCCCTTCTTTCTTGTCGCGATTTTCACATTATATCTTCATTTCATCTTCAGTCGCGGAGGAATGGGGTTTCGTGAAGATGTGAGCTATAATGCGTAGGGAAGTAAGGGTTATAACGACCTGTTTTTAGATGTGCCTGTCAGGGTTTCCCCCATAGGATTTTACCAATGAAGAAAAAGATGATTACTAGGAAAGCCCTCAGCTTGTGCGCGTTCGTGGTTGCCTTTTTCATGCTGGTTTGTACTTTTTCCCTTGTGATTCCCGCATCCGCGGGAGTGCAATCTCCTACTTCGCTCACACTTTCCTTCGATTTCCCAGAGCTCGAAGTCAAAAGAGGGGCTGATGGAACGGTAAGCCTTTACATGGAAGGCTGGCCCCCTGAAAGTAAACCAGGCCTTCCGTGTCTTCCCTCCAAAATTCTCTCGATTGCGCTGCCACCAGGAATGAAAGCACGCGAAGTAACACGCATCAGCAGCGAGTGGCAGACTGTTTCTGGAACAAACCTTGTAGAGTGGGGTCAGCCACCAGCGTCTTCAGCGGAACCCCCTGCCAGAGTTTCGGCTAACAGGGGCGTCTATGATTCCGATTCACCATACCCAGCGGAATCAATATCCCTTGAGGGGAATGGCATGATGCGGCAATACTCGATAGCCAAGATAAAAATTACCCCTGTTCAATATCTCCCGAAGCGAGGGGTATTAAAGAGATGCCTCAGTTTAAAACTCGTAGTCAAGTGTGCTTCCCTGGAGGAAGACAAAAGAGCCTATGAGCTTCTTGGCGAGTCCCCCGATAGCCTGGCGGCAGAGGTTATCGACAACTTCGAACAAGCTAGTCCTTGGTATGAGAGCGAAGCGGGAAGTGGGGAAAAATCTTTGGCTCTAGCGCCTTCTGGCAGTGGCGATATTGCTGACTATCTCATAGTAGCTCCAGATTCACTTACCAGCGCGGTTGCTCCTCTAAAGACTTACAAGGAATCCCAGGGCTTGAGCGTGCTTACGAGGTCCACCTCTTGGATAGAGTCTAATTCGAGCGGGGTTGATTTCCAAGAAAAGCTTCGCAACTACTTGAAAGAAAACTACGCAAGCCTCGGAATCGATTATGTCCTGCTCGTGGGAACCGATTCCTCTCTTCCCATGAGGCGTTGCTACACGCCAGTTGGTGAATCCGACGACTATACCCCCACGGATTATTACTACTCGGACTTGAGTGGTGACTGGGACTTGAATGACGATGGCGAATACGGGCAGTTTGGCGTTGATGACGAAGATGGCGGCGTTGATTTTTACCCCGAGGTCTCGGTCGGTCGAATTCCAGTTGATGACGCCGCGGAAGTCACTTCGATTTGCGACAAGATAGTGAGCTTTTCCCAAGATGAGGGGGAATGGAAAGGAAAGGCGCTGTTACTTGGGGCTATCCTCAATTTCAAAAACGAGGATAACATTCTGTTTTACCCTGCTACTTTTGGTTCCGCCCTGATGGAGGAGATAAAAACTGGCATAACAATTCCCGCGGGTTGCTCCAATACCACGATGTACGAGAAGGAAGGGCTCAAGCCAGACCTTACTCCATGCGACCAAGAGCTCACAAGAGACAACGTGCTTAGCGAATTCCCAAATGGCTACGGGATGGTGACATGGAACGCGCACGGCAGCCGCGAAGGCGCTTGGAGGAAATGGTGGTCAAGTGATGATGACGGAGATGGCGTGGCTGATTCTTCTGAGATGTCCTGGGAAGCATTCATCGAGTCCAGTGACACAGCTCTATTTGACGATATTCATCCAGGAATAGTCTTTGCATGCGCTTGTGATAATGCCTACCCGGAAAATTCAAACAACCTTGGGGCTGCCCTGATGAAAAAGGGCGCTTCCGCTTTCGTGGGAGCCTCTCGCGTCTCCTGGTACACTCCCGGATGGAAAACCAAAGACTCGGGTGGCAACGCTTCTCTCGACTATTTCTTTTTCCATTATCTGGTGAACGAAAGCTATAGTGTCGGAGAGGCGTTGAGGTTGAGCGACATCCAATACAAAGAGCATTATTGTGGGTGGAGAGGCAAGAGCTACGCCAACCTATATGGCTTCAACCTGTTTGGGGACCCCTCTATGAAGCTTGG
>JAQURN010000106.1 GCA_028715585.1 Actinomycetota bacterium
GAACCGCAGCCAGATTCGAGAGGTGGAACGCCGCTAAGTTGCGTACCTCTCACGTGAGTAAGTCTTCAAACGGTTTTGGGGATTCGTCGGCTAGAAACGCTTCGACCACGGTCATCTGGTTGAGGGTAAGGGTCCCTGTTTTGTCAGAGCAGATAAAGTCGGCGCAGCCTAGGGTTTCAACTGCTGGAAGACGTTTGATAATCGCGTTTTCTTTTGCCATCTTTTGGGTGCCCATTGCGAGCGTGATGGTGACCACTGCTGGGAGCCCCTCGGGGATTGCGGCAACGGCAAGGCTCACCGCGAACAGGAACATGAACGCGAATTCTTCTCCTCGCACTAGACCGGTGATAAAGACGACGAGAACGACTCCTAAGCAGATGTAAGCTATTTTTTTGCCTACATTTCCAAGTTCCGCTTGGAGTGGAGTCTTGACCTCCTCCTCTTCGGCGAGCATCTGGGCAATTTCGCCGAGTTGGGTTTCAGAGCCGGTGGAGACTACGAGCGCCTTTCCTCTTCCGTAATCCACGTGCGTTCCGGCATGCACCATGTTTGTTCTGGAGCCGACCGGCGTATCTGGATTGTCCAGGGTTTCTGTATTCTTTTCTACTGGGACTGACTCCCCGGTTAGACTGGATTCGTCTGTTTTGAGGTTTACCGCGCTCAAAACCCTAGCGTCGGCTGGAACCAAGTCGCCGGTTTCTAAAATTATGATGTCACCAGGCACTAACTCACTTGCGTCGATGTTTTTTTCGACTCCATCGCGTATTACTTTTGCGGTTGGTGAGCTGAGCTTCTTGAGTTCCTCCATCGCCTTTTCCGCGCGGGCCTCCTGGATGAATCCGAGTATTGCGTTGAGAAACACGATGACCATGATGACGACGGCGTCGAGATATTCCCTCAGGACCACCCCGCTTATTAGTGCCGCGCAGAGAAGCACCCAAATCATGAAGTCGTTGAATTGCATGAGAAAACGCGTAAGCAGTGATTTCTTTTTTGTTTCCTTGAGGCGGTTGTATCCGTAGATGCCAAGCCGCCTTTGCGCCTCTTGTGAAGAAAGCCCTTTTTCTAAATCTGTAGCGAGGAGCTCCAAACAGTCTTGAGCAGGAAGGATATGCCAATCCCTTTTTTCAAAAGCAATTTCCTCTTTTTCGGTGCCGTTCAAATGCCAACTCCTCCTTTCTTTTTAGATCACCGGAATTTTCTCGGCGCAAAGATGAGATGGCCTCAAGCCGAGTCTCTCACTAACCATTTAGGGTGCGCTCCTTTAGAATCCTCCAGAGTATATCAGCTAGAGCTTCGAAGTTTTCGATGCTTAGCTCTTCACCCCGCGAGTTAGAGCTGATGCCAAGTTTCCGTAAAGCACAGATGACGTCTTCCTTTTGAATTGAAGGCAAGGGAGACCTAGAGAGCGAATTTACGAGTTTTTTCCTTCGCTCGCTGAATGCTTTTCCTACGAGAGATTCAAAGAAGCGGTTGAAGGTGGGGTTTTCTTCTCCTCGGGCTCTTTCGATTTTGAGTATCGCCGAGTTGACCTTCGGAGTGGGATAGAAACTCTTTTTCGAGACGTTTGCGACCTTCCTCGCCTTTGCGTAGTGTCCTATCTTGACCGTAGCGGCAGAGTAATTCTTGCCTCCTGGGGACGCGATAATTCTGTTTGCCACCTCCAATTGCACCATTACGACATATTCTTGAATCCAGGGATATCTCGCGAGAAAGTCGACTATGAGCGTGGAAGCGATTTGATACGGAAGGTTTGACACTAGCTTTACTCCCATGGCTGGGATTTCACCTAATGCGCGATGAAGGTCGAGCTCAAGGGCATCTTCGTTGAAGAGGCGAAGGTTTGGCGCAGCTTTGAATCCCCTGAGAAGAAAGTCAAAGAGCTTTGGGTCTGGTTCTATCGCAAAAACTTTCGCTCCCTGTTCTAGAAGTGCCTGGGTGAGGGTACCGATGCCGGCTCCTACTTCTACCACGTAATCGTCGCTGGAGAGAGCCGCGGCTTTGATAATCGCTTTGAGGACATTCGCGTCAATCAGGAAATGCTGCCCGAACCCTTTTCTTGGAAATATTCCTTCTTCGGAGAGTATCCTTGACACCACGGCTGGAGAGAGGAGATTTTGCTGTTTTTTATCTTCCATCGCGCCAAATCCTCTACCCGTTATCTATTTCCAAGACTTGGCTTATCTTAAAGGCTCTACTCGTGTTTTGAAGCAGGATCTCGCTCATACGAGTGGGCGGAAGGGAATATATTCGCCCAAGTTCCGCGGCTACCAGTTTCACCCTTTGGGGAAAGTTAGTCTTTCCCCGGAAGGGCTCCGGGGAAAGGAAAGGAGCATCCGTTTCTGCGAGTACGCTTTCCAGGGGGACGAGGGAGGCGAGGCGCCTGGTATCCACCGATTTTTTGAATGTTATCGGGCCGGCAAAGGATATGAAATAGTCCCTGAGGAGACATTCTCTGAGGAAATCCTCATCTCCGCTGAAGCAATGCATAATGACCCCGATTCCAGTTGTATCTTCTTCCTCGAGAATCTCTAGCACCTTCGAATGTGCTTCCCTCGAGTGGATTATCAAGGTCTTTTTGCACTTCTTCGCAATGCTAATCTGTCTCCTGAACGCTCTTTCTTGCTCATCTTTCGTGCTTGCGCTCCGATAATAGTCTAGCCCGGTTTCTCCGACCGCCACTACGTTCTTGGAGGTGCACATCTCCTCGAGCTTGTGGAAATGCTCTTCCGTGCAGCTGGAGCACCCGTTTGGGTGGATTCCCGCTGAGGCAAAAACCTCTTTAAACCGAGAAGAAATTGCTATTGCACCGCGGCTCGAGGGAATGTCTATCCCCACAGTTATTAGAGGGCAGACTTCATCCTTTTTTGCCGTGGATATTATTTCGGGGATGGGAATGCCACTGGCTTCGCTAACGAGCTCGAGGTGGCAGTGGGTGTCGGGTGTCAATTACTCTCTAACGCCTCTCTTTGTATCCTTGGGAAAAGAGGGTCTCCCTTTTTCGTATGCAATCCAGACGGCAGCCTTCCCCACTCACCAGCATGAGGAAGAATTAACTCTCCTTTCTTTTCACTAAGGCCTAAGTGCTCGAGCATCTTTTCCGCGGTTTCGGGCATGAAGCTCAAGATGTAAGTGGCAATAAGTCTAAGCCCCTCTAGGCTAGTGTAGAGAATCGTATCAAGCTCGGTTCCTCTCGAGGGGTCTTTTGCGATTGACCATGGCGCGGAGACATCAACATACCTGTTGAGCGCGTGCACGATGTCCCAAATCTTGCGAAGCGCTCCGTTGAAAGAGAGGTTTTCCATCGCGTGGTCTATCTGTGTTGCCGCCTCGGACGCTTTGGAGATAAGGTCGTTTTCCTCCGCACCAGGGGTGGAGGGTTTAGGGACGACACCCTGACGATATTTATCGACCATCGCAAGAATTCGGCTTTCGAGATTTCCAAGGTCATTTGCTAGGTCGCTATTGTAGCGATTCAACATCCCTTTCCTAGAGAAATCTCCATCTGTTCCAAAAGAAAACTCCCTCATGAAGTAGTAGCGATAAGCGTCAACTCCGAATTCCTGAACCAGTTCCGCGGGCTTTATTACATTGCCTAAGGATTTAGACATCTTTTGCCCCTCTACGGTGAGCCAGCCGTGAGCAAAGATTTTTCTGGGCAAAGGAAGATTCGCAGCCATGAGCATTGCTGGCCACGTGATTGCATGGAACCTGAGTATTTCTTTTCCCACGAGGTGGAGGTCGGCGGGCCAAATACGCTCGAACCTCTCGGGGTTTCTTCCATAATCAATAGCGCTTATATAGTTGAGGAGAGCGTCGAACCAGACGTACATCACATGCTGGGGTTCTTGGGTAAGAGGTATGCCCCATGTGAAGCTGGTTCTCGATATGCTCTGGTCGGAAAGTCCGTTTTTTATGAAGCTCACCACTTCGTTTTTGCGCGATTCTGGCTGGATGAAATCGGGATTCTCCTCGATATGCGCGAGGAGTGCGTCGCTGTAGCGGGAGAGACGGAAGAAATAATTGTCTTCCTTGACCCATTCTACGGGCCTTCCGCAGTCTGGGCATTTCCCGCCTACGAGGCTACTAGGAAGCACGAAAGACTCCTCGCTCACACAATACCAGCCCTCATAGGTTCCCAGATAGATGTCTCCATTTTCCCTCAACTTTTCGATGAATTTCTGGGCGACCTCCGTGTGCCTGTTCTCGGTAGTCCTTATGAAGTCGTCATTGCTGATATTGAGAAGCTTCCAGGTATCGATAAAGTGGGGAACCATCTCGTCCACCCACTTTTGGGGGTCGAGGTGCCTTTCCGCCGCCGCCTGGGCGACTTTCTGTCCATGTTCATCTGTTCCGGTGAGAAAGAAGACCTCTTTGCCTTTGAGACGCTGATATCTCGCCACTACGTCCGCGGCGAGGGTGGTGTAAGCGGTTCCAATGTGAGGGAGGTCGTTCACATAGTAGATTGGCGTTGTTACATAGAAGACTTCTCCCAAATTTTTACCTCCGAATTGTTTTTCAGTTAATACATAAAATGCATGACGAGCACAAGATTGAATCATAGTTTACAGGAAAGCCTCCCGCAACGCTTAAACATTCAATTTTCAGCCCTATCCCTTGGTGATTTTGCCTTTGATACACATTTCTGCTAGTTTTGTGCCTATGGAATCGCGGGAAACCTTCTCACCGTTCGCGATCTCGACGCCATTGACGGGAGTCCTGTGGTGGATATAAAGCCTTGGGAGTGAAATTTTATAAGCTCAAATGGAGGTAGAAAATGAAAATCAAAGGAAGAAAACTAGAAAATCTCACCTTTCTAGCTTCACTGGGACTTTACGGCTACTACATCTATTCTGGCTTCAAAACTCCCCTCCCAGGACAAGACCAGAATGTCGCGGAAGGGCTCGAG
>JAQURN010000107.1 GCA_028715585.1 Actinomycetota bacterium
CAGAGCCGCTTACTCCGGTAACACAAGTAAATGTACCCAGGGGAAATTCCACATCTATACATTTCAAATTATGCTCTTGGGCGCCACGAACCACTATTTTGCCCCCCGCCCCGGGGCGGCGCTTTTCCGGGACTGGTATCTCGAGCTCTCTCGAAAGGTATTTTCCAGTCAGAGATTGAGGACATGAAATTACATCCTCCAAGGTGCCGCTCACAACAACCCTTCCTCCCCTTATTCCAGCGCCTGGACCTATATCTATGATATGATCCGCGCTCTTTATCATGTCTTCATCATGCTCGACAACTATCACCGTATTTCCAAGGTCTCTTAGTCTCTCGAGGGTGCGAATTAGCTTTAGGTTGTCACGCTTGTGTAGCCCTACAGTTGGTTCATCCAATATGTAGGTAACGCCAACCAAACCAGAGCCAATCTGCGTAGCAAGGCGTATCCGTTGTGATTCTCCACTTGAAAGAGTATTCGCGTATCTGGAGAGGGTTAGATAATCAACTCCAACGTTAATTAGAAACTTCAAGCGCGAAGTCAGTTCCTTCAGAAGTCTGGAGGCAATTTTCTTCTCCCTCTCGCCTAGCTCCAGGCTCCCCAGAAATTCCAAACTGGTTGAGACGGTCATATCAGAGACTTCAGCTATCGACTTTCCTCCAACCTCTACAGCAAGGCTTTCTGGCCGAAGCCTCGACCCACCGCAAGCGGGGCAGGGACGCGTGCTCATATACCTGCTTATGCGAATTCTCGTCTCATCAGAATCCCCTTCGCGATACTTCCTTTCCATGAGGGGAATAATGCCTTCAAAAGTGCTGTAATAATTCCACCTTCTACTCCTTCTTTGAACGTAAACTTCTTCCTCGTCCGGTCCATAAAGGACAAGACTCTGGATTCTAGATGGGAGCTTCTCGAAAGGAACAGAAAGGTTAAAACCGTACTGCTCGGCAAGGTCATCCATGACGGAGGAGAAATATGCCCTGGTAGCTGGTTCCCAAGGTGCCACCGCTCCTTCAATCAGGCTTTTTGTTGAATCTGGCACCACTAACTCTGGGTCCAATTCTTGCTTGAAGCCAAGCCCTCCGCAAACCTTGCAAGCACCATAAGGACTGTTAAAAGAAAACATCCTAGGGGACACCTCTGGAAAGCTAATCGAGCAATCCGCGCAGGCAAATTCCTCGGAAAAGTTATACCGCTTGCCATCCGTGCCCTCTACTACCAGGGTTCCGTCTCCCAGGTGAAGAGCAGCCTCTACCGACTCGGCTATCCGGCTCCTTGATTCCTTTTTCAAAAGCAGCCGGTCTACCATCGCGAATATCTCGTGCTTTTTTTTCTCATCCAGGTTTATGTCTTCGTCGAGGTCGACAACCTCGCCATCAACCATCACCCTTACGTATCCCCTGCCCCTAAGACTCTCAAAGACCGCCTTATGCTCGCCTTTTCTCCCCCTCACCAAGGGGGCAAGTATCTTGAGTTGCTTTCCCTCCCCCAGCCCCATTATGGAATCGACTATTTGCTCTGGCGTCTGTCTGGAAACCGGCTTGCCGCACTTGTAACAGTGAGGAATCCCAATTCTCGCGTAAAGAAGTCTCAGGTAGTCATGGATCTCGGTTATGGTTCCAACTGTGGATCTGGGGTTAGAGCTCGTGCCCTTCTGGTCAATCGAGATTGCTGGCGAGAGCCCATCGATGAGATCGACGTTGGGCTTATCCATCTGGCCAAGAAATTGGCGAGCGTATGCCGAAAGTGATTCTACGTAGCGACGCTGCCCCTCGACATATATGGTGTCAAACGCCAGGGATGACTTTCCAGACCCACTTATTCCAGTCATTACAACCATTTTGTCTCTGGGGATATCGAGGTTTATATTTTTTAGATTGTGTTCCCTTGCTCCCCGAATTCTTATATAGCTATTATTTGCCTTGCTCATTTTCATTATGGTTCATTTCTCACCCAACAGCTCGAAACTTATCTTTCTTATCTTGTCCCGCACTTGCGCTGCCTCTTCGAACTTGAGCTCCTCCGCAAGCAAACGCATTTCCTCTTCCATGTTAACGAGCAGCCTTTCGAGTTCTTTCCTTTTCCCTTTTTTAGACCTCAACAGAGAATCAATCCTGTCGCTCTGCGGCGCTTCCATTGCCACATCCAAAATGTTTTTTACCTCTTTCTGGATAGTCTTTGGTTTTATGCCATGCTCGAAATTGAACTTCCTTTGCAATTCCCTCCTGCGCGCCGTCTCGCTGATAGAAGCCTCCATCGCTGCCGACACATCGTCCGCATAAAGAATCACTTTGCCGTTTTCGTTTCTACTTGCCCTTCCCATGGTCTGAAGGAGGCTTCTTTCGCTCCTCAGGAAACCCTGCTTGTCCGCGTCAAGTATGGCAACAAGAGAAACTTCAGGCAGGTCGAGCCCCTCTCTCAAAAGGTTGATGCCCACAAGCACATCAAAAACGCCAGATCTCAAATCGCGAAGTATCTCTGCTCTTTCGATGGTGTTAACCTCGGAATGGAGATATCTCGTGTTTATCCCCATTTCCTGTAGATATTCCGCGAGGCTTTCAGCCATTTTTTTGGTCAGGGTGGTAACCAAAACCCTCTCGTTTCTATCAACTCGCTTTTTGATTTCAGAGATAAGGTCGTCAATCTGTCCTTCAGCCTTCCTTATCTCCACCTCGGGATCCACAAGCCCCGTCGGTCTTATCACCTGCTCGACCACCCTCGCTGAACGCTCGATTTCCCAATCCGCGGGCGTGGCGCTCACGAAAACAACCTGACCAACACGGGTAAAAAATTCCTTCTGGGTTAGGGGACGATTATCAAGGGCTGAAGGTAAGCGAAATCCGTGCTCGACAAGAGTAAGCTTCCGGGATCTATCTCCATTGTACATTCCCGCAAGCTGAGGAACCGTTATATGCGATTCGTCTATGAAAACGAGCAAATCCTGTGGGAAAAAATCTATGAGGGTATAAGGAGGCTCACCTTTTTCCCTTCCCGTAAGATATCTGCTGTAGTTTTCAATCCCGTGACAGTAGCCAACCTCTCTGAGCATCTCTAAATCGTAGTTTGTTCTACTCTCGAGCCTTTGAGCTTCCAGGAATTTCCCTGCTCCCCCTAGTTCTTCCAAGCGCCCTCGAAGCTCCTCTTCTATCAAAACCACCGCCCTGGCAAGTTTTTCGTCCGGTGTAAGGAAGTGAGTAGCCGGCCAGAGAACATATCTACCGAGGTCTGCTCTTACCTTTCCCGTTACGGAGTCGACCTCCGTGAGCCTTTCAACCTTGTCATCAAACATCTCTATCCGGATGATGCTCTCAGCGTAGGCTGGAAACACGTCTACCACGTCTCCTCTTGCCCTGAACTTGCCTCTAACGAGGGAATAATCATTTCTTTCATAATGAATGGAAACAAGGTCCTCGAGCAGCGATTCGCGCGCATATGCTTCTCCCACCTCTAGAGAAACCATCCTATTCAAGTACTCATCCGGACTCCCAAGTCCATATATGCAGGAAACAGAGGCGACTATTATCACATCCCGCCTAGATAGAAGAGCACTGGTAGCCTTGTGGCGTAGTTTATCTATCTCGTCGTTGATAGATGAATCTTTTTCTATGTAGGTATCGGTGCTCGGTATGTAGGCTTCCGGCTGGTAATAATCGTAATAGCTCACGAAGTATTCCACGGCATTTTCCGGAAAGAACTCCCGAAACTCGGAATATAGTTGAGCGGCAAGGGTTTTATTTGGGGCTATCACCAGGGTTGGGCGCTGAAGAGCCTCTATTACCTTCGCCATGGTGTAGGTCTTCCCAGAACCTGTGACTCCCAGAAGCACGTGGTACTGCTCACCCTTTGAGAGACCCTCAACCAATGACCCGATTGCCTTAGGCTGGTCTCCTTGAGGTGCATAGGGACTTCTTATCTTGAAAATGCCCAAGAACATGCCTCCTGGCGCTCGCAAAAAAGGGGAATCCCGCCACGAGCAAGACCCCCTACGCCACCTAAAATTTTAGCCCTCGCAAAATCTTTCTTCAATCAGAAAACCTAACAAAACGGCGGTTTGACCCGAAACAAACATAAGTGGTAATTTGAACACACTATGACTGAAGGAAAGTACTGCTGGGAAATAAAGAAATGCTCCGCGGCACAGTATATGAATTGCAAAGCATATCTCGAAAAGAAAAATTGCTGGGAGATATCAAATCCTAGGGGCTCGAGAAGCATGCTACTTTGCTTGGAACTGGGTTGCCCTGTTTATGACACTCATCAGGAAGAAATAGATTCGGAGATAAGATATCGCCTAAAGATGATGTTCCCTTTTCTCTCGAGCATAGAGCCAGAAGAACAAAGTTAGAGTCCTTCAGCAATACGTCTCATTTCATCCCATGCTTTATGAACTTCCTCCTTGAGGTCCTCCAGACCTTTTTCATTTCTAATTATCAAGTCGACTGCCTCTATCCTCTTCGAATCATCTATCTGGGAGTTTATCCGCCTTCGGGCTTCCTCTCTTGCCATGTTCCTGTTTCTTACAAGCCTCTCAAATCGGCAATCCTTGGAGGCGACTACCGCAACTACCAAATCAAAGAGTCCCTGGATGCCAAGATCGGCAATCAAAGCCGCGTCGATGACTATGACCTCTTTTTCTCCTTTCCCGATTTCACCTGTGATTTCGCGAACCTTTCCCAGAATGTTCGCGAAGATAGCTGGATGAGTAATGTGATTGAGGGTAGCGAGCTTCTCCTCGTTGCCGAAGACAATTTCGGAAAGCTTTGCTCTGTCTATGTAGCCGTGGGAATCGGTGATTTCGCTTCCGAATTCCCTTATCAGCTCTTCGG
Organism: Actinomycetota bacterium; assembly: GCA_028715585.1. Lineage (GTDB taxonomy): Bacteria > Actinomycetota > Geothermincolia > Fen-727 > JAQURN01 > JAQURN01. Next base: position 4,827 of record JAQURN010000107.1, read on the forward strand.
AGACAGGGGAACCCGGGACCATAACCTCGCGGGCAACTCTATCGGCATCTACTACTTT
>JAQURN010000108.1 GCA_028715585.1 Actinomycetota bacterium
TTATATCCGCCATACCTCGAAGGTCAGGGTTCGTAGGATCGTCAACCTCTGGCCTGTAGATGAGAATCACCAGGTCAGCATTTTGTTCGATGCCGCCAGATTCCTTCAAGTCCTCTAGTGTGGGCTTCTTCTGCCCCTGGCGCCTCAGTTGCGAAACCGCGATAACCGGGATTCCAAGGTCCATCGCGATAACCTTCAAATCCCTGGCTATCTTTGAAACTTCCTGGGCTCTCGACTCAAAGCGTTTTCCCTCAGATTTCCCCATGTACAAAAGCTGGATATAATCCACCACTATCAAGCCAATGTTCTCTTTTGCCTTCATCTGGCGGCCAATTGTGCGCATTTCCAGGAGGGTGATGTCGCCAGTGTCATCGATAAAAATTGGCGCGTTGCTCAAGAGCTCAGCGGACTTGACGATTCTCTCCATCTCCCTCGTCCCAACCTTACCTATCCGGTACTTCGTAGATTCCACCTCTGCCTCACTCAAAAGCAATCTCTCGGCGACTTCTGTTTTGTTCATCTCTAGGCTAAAAACTAAGACCCCAACTTTTTCCCTCAAAGCGGCGTGACGCGTTATATTCAGCGCGAAGCTGGTCTTTCCCATCGAGGTTCTACCACCTACCACGATGAGATTAGATGGTTGCAACCCGCCAGTAAGTTTGTCCAGTTCGTAAAAACCAGTTGGAATACCCGTAACACTAGAGCCCTTTTCAATAGCATCAGAAAGGCGATTGAAGCTGTCTTTGAGGGGTTCTTTTATGTGAGTAAGCCCTTGTCGCCGCATCTGCTTGCCAAGGCTGAAGAGCGAATCCTCCGCCCGGTCATACATCTCTTCTACATCCTCTCCAACCTGGTAACCAAGATCTGTAATCTCATAGCCAACATCAACAAGGTTCCGTCGGATGGACATGTCTCTCACTATAGAAGCATAATGCCTCGCGTTGCTGGGATTGGGGGTGGTATCGACAAGTGAGTAGATATACGCGCGGTCACCCACGGCTTCGAGCATGCCCCGCGATTTGAGTTCCTCCGCGAGCACAACGGGGTCGGTAGTTGAGCCCCCGGCATAGAGCTCGATGATTACCTGGTAAATCTTTCGGTGGGCCTCTTTATAAAAATCCTCCGGTCGCAATAAGTCCTGGACCTCTGCCACGGCACGGTGGGAAAGAATCATCGAACCAAGAACAGACTCCTCCGCTTCTAGGTTATGGGGGGGCACTCTTTCAACGCTAGTAGCCATCGGTTGAGCTGACATATCAATCATCTACTCGAGACAGAAACTCGTTAATCAGCTTTTTGTTTAGGAATCTCCTCCTCAGAAACCGAACCTGGCTCCGAGAAACCCCTGGAGAGCTCTCCTTCCCCGCTTTCCGCCTCAGCCCCTTCGCTCTCACTCACCCCAACCACCTCAAATTGCAAGACAAATGACACGTCTGGATGCAGTTTTATCTTCGCCTCGTGGGTGCCTGTGGTTCTTATCCGCTCATCGATTTCCACGTTGCGGTGGTCAATAGCCACGCCGGTGGTTTTCTGTAGAGCCTCGGCAAGCTGCCTGTTCGTCACCGAGCCAAATAATTTGCCATCCGGGCTCGACCGGAACTCGAGCGTCACCCTGGCGGAACCTATTTCGCCCGCCAGAGCCTCTGCTTTATCGCGCTCGCGCTTGGCTTTCGCCTCGAGAACTCTTTTTTGTTCTTTTACCTGTTTTAGAGTTCCGCGATTCACCTCGATAGCAAATCCCCTGGGAATCAGGTAATTCCTGGCGTATCCTCGGGCAACCTCGGCAATTTCGCCCATTCGCCCAAGCCCTTCAAGGTTTTCCTTGAGAAGAATCTTCATCCGTCACCACCATTTGCCTGTTTCAAAACCTGCTCCTGATTCAAACACGCTTCTATTTCTTAGGGTAGGGCAGGAGTGCCACTTCCCTAGCGTTTTTAACCGCCATAGCAAGGCGCGCCTGGTGTTTCTTACAAACTCCAGTAACCCTTCTTGGCCTTATCTTGCTTCGGTCGGAGAGAAATCTTCTAAGGGTGGCGATGTCTTTGTAGTCGATGTCGTCAATTTTTTCCTTACAGAAATGGCAATATTTTCGCCTTTCCCTTCTTTGAAAAACCAACACAGCTCCTTTCGTTACAAATCAAAATGGGGAATCGTCTATTCCCTCTATGGGAGGAATGTCCACGTCGGCAAATTCACCCGCCGCGGCTTCGGGCGCGCCTTGCTCGCCTGGACGCCCAAGAAACTGCACGTTCTGGGCGGTTACTTCTACGGCTGTCCTTTTCTGGCCATCGTTTGTTTCCCACTGGCGCGACCTCAACCTTCCTTCAATGGCAACAGGGCTTCCCTTCCTCAAATACTGGCTGGCGGTTTCCGCCTGTCTGCCGAACACTACTATGTTGAAGAAATCAACGCCTTCCACTTTCTCTCCCTGTTCATTTGTATATGGCAGCCGATTCACCGCAAGCCCGAGCCTCGCAACTGGCTTTCCCGCCGGCGTGAACCGCAGCTCTGGATCGCGCGTGAGGTTACCTAGGAGGATGACCCTGTTTAGGTTCGCCATTTTCTACTCCCTTTCCCTCAAAAACGTCTTTACTCTGAGCACATCTTCCCTTATGCTAAGCGCCCCCTGGAGCTCTCTGGCGGGATTTCCCTCTGACTGGTAGTTCAACACCGCGTATTGCCCGTTTTCTTCGCGCTTGATGGGATATTCAAGCCTTCTCAAGCCCCACAAGTCAACCGAAGTAATCTCGCCGCCTTGCTTTTCAATCAGGGCTTTTATATCCTCGATAAGCGCGTTTATACCTTCCTCATCGAGGTTTGGGCTTGCAATCACCATCGTCTCATATTTGCGCAAAACTGACCTCCAGATTTCGCTGGCGAGAAACAACCAAAAAGGATTTCACTCCTTCCACCGCGGGTAAAGGTAGCGAGATTATAGCACCATCCTCCCAGGGCGACAATCACTAAAATCCTTGCTTTTTCATATAGTAGCAGAGAAGAGCGACAAAAATCGGGGGTAAGTCGCCTATAAAAACATCGCCAGCGAACAAAGATTGTGGTAACGTTTCGGCATAAGGCGCAAGGGGGGAGTAGTGTGATGGAGCTCAAAAACTACATGGAAGACGTGGTAACCTCATATGTAGATGAAGCCGCGAAGAAGGACGGGGAGTTCTGCAATTGCCCCAAATGCCGTCTGGACGTCATCGCGCTCGCGCTAAACGAACTCAAACCAAAGTATGTGGTAACCGACAAGGGGTATGCCTACGCGAGGATGAGAGAACTCGAGGCGCAATATCGCACAGACGTAATCGTAGAGACGACAAAAGCTATGCAGATGGTCAAGTCGAGACCTCGTCACTAAACGGCTCTGCCTCTTCCTTATGAAGAGTGGAAAAGGATAAGAGAATGACTCTAAGCCTGCCAAAAAACTACATCTACGAATCCTGCGATGAGTGCGGCATTTGCCTCGAGAAATGCCCGGTAATGGAGCTGCCTCCTTCCATCGCAAAGAGGGAAATAGGAAATCTGAGGAGGGGGGTATTCTCCAAAGTCCTTCTGCAATGCACCTCGTGTATGGACTGTGACTTTTTTTGCCCCAATTCATCAAACCCCGCGGAACTCATACTGCAAAGATGGAATGAGAAAAACAGCCAAGATGGTCTCCTTTTGAGGGCAAGGTATTTCCTTCCTCACTCCCGCCCGAACTTTCGAACATATCTAATAGAGAGGATGAGCGGAGAGGAAATCAAGATTCTTCATTCCTGGGCTGAAATGACCCCCGCGGAGGAGGTCTGCTACCCCGGTTGCAACATCATCACCACGCCGCTCCTCACCCGGACAAAAGCGCTTTCCGGTCTCGATATAAGGGGAACACTCGACTACTGCTGCGGAGAGATGTATTTCCGAATGGGCCTCTTCGAGCAGGTGCGGGCAGTTGCCAGAAAACTACAAAACTACTTCCAGGCACTGGCTCCAAGCAAGGTAACCATCCTGTGCACCGCTGGCTATTACATGTTCACAGTTGTCCTTCCACACTTCGGGGCGAAGTTCGACTTCGAAATCGAATCCTACCTTGAGCTCCTCAAGCGAAGGTTTTCAACTGGCGAACTCGGGATTCAAAATCCTCTTGGCACACGGATTGCCATCCAGGACTCCTGCTACGCAAAACAGTTCGGCAGCGAGTACATGAATCTCCCGAGGGAGTTGCTTGCCATCGCAGGGGCGAATGTCGTAGAGATGACACACTCACGCGAATGCATGCTCTGCTGTGGCATAGGGGCTGGTTTCACTCCATGGAGGGCATACAATCCCCTGATAATGGCAAGGGAAAGTGTAAAAATCCTGCGAGAGGCAAAGAAAAGCGGGGCAGAGGCAATAGCCGTCTATTGTTCGGGGTGCCTCCAGATGCTCAGGAGCGCGGCAGTGCTGTACAGGGAAGGGCCACCCACCTTCCACATTCTCGAGCTCCTGGGAGCCGCCATGGGCGAAGATGTTCGCGCCTCGCAAGGCGATATTGGAAGAAAATTGTTCTGGGGGGCTTTAGAAAATCAGTTTCCGACTCTTCTCTCGCGCAAATCACTCGAGCCGCCACGGATAACACCGGATATCCAGGCGCCTTCCTACCTGCCGAGGCTTTGAAAGGTTTGCGCTCCCAAAGGTTCGCTAGTATGTAGATGGAAATAGTAAGATATTTTGGCATGCTCCAAAAAGGAATCCGAGATGGGAAGGAATGAAGAAAAAGCCAAAGAGGATGAAATCCCTCTCCTGGTAGTTCCGGGCTGGGGAGCGCCATCCTTTCAAACCGACCTCATGGCACGCCATCTTCGCGCTCGAGGTTTCGACTCCGTAAGCGTCAAGCTGCCGTGGCTCGCGACTGGGGACCTCGACAGCTCAGCGAAAAACT
>JAQURN010000109.1 GCA_028715585.1 Actinomycetota bacterium
GTAACCTTGGCGATGATTTGCTCCAGAAAGAGCCTATTGTATATGTTCTCCTGTCGGTGAACTACGAAAATGAAGTACTTATCTGCTTGGCGCAAGCTCGGAATCTCTTTTTGAGTATCAGAATTAAGGGCAATCTGAATGGATTCCAGCAGGGTGTTGAAGCGGGTGTTGATCTTTCTACCTCTTGATTTTTCGAGGTTGTTCATCGCCCAATCATTCGAGCAGAAGTGAACATCAGCAAGATGCGATGTTATTGTTCTGTCAAGTTCCTCTGGAAAAGGTCTCAGGAGATTAAATGAGCGAAGACCTGCTTCGATGTGAGCCACCTCAAAGTGGAGAAGTTTTCCCAATAGCGCCCCCATCACTGTCGAAATTGTGTCACCATGAACGATGAGCGTATTTTTATACGGTTCCCCTCGATTGACATAATCTCGCATTAGCCAATACCCCTTGAAAGCTGTTCTCACAAACCAAAGAAATAGTGACCTTGGATTTTGCGGTATGTCAACATGACTTAGCTCCAGGTCGATTTGGTCTATACTCGCGTGCCTTAGAAGCTGCTCGTCGAGCACTTTATTTTGCCCTGACGCGATGATGCGGGGTACTATGCCATGCTTTTTGAATTCGCGAATGACCGGCATGACCTTTATCAGTTCTGCGTTAGTTCCTATGAAAAAGTGAAAGTGTTGATTACTACCGCGGGTTTCTGGCATCATTCGATTTTGCCAACTCTTTTCTGCTCTTTCATCCTTCTGGAAAAAAGTCCTCGTAAAAAGCCAACCCCGTAGGTTAGATGGGTGAGAAATATGCCAGGTATCACAAGCAAGTTAAGCAATGGGTCGAGGCTTTTGATACTCGATGCGAGAAGCAGAAACGCATACAAGCCGAGCACAAAGAGGTATAGCTTTAGCACGAGGGGAAAGAAGAAACTTCCGACCAAGCCTCCCGCGAGCCACAAGAGGAACATGCTTGGGACGAAATACTGAAGTCTCCTGGAGGTTTGGGGGAACTTCCTCGTAAAGAAGCCCCTGTGAACGGCATACGAATAGACCTGTCGCAGGTGGGGGATGAAGAGTGGCTCTCGATGCCGGAACACGCTTACGTTTGGGACATAGTAGATTTTTTTCCCGAGCTCGCGAGTGAGTTTCAGGCAGAGTAGTGTATCCCCTCCCGAGTCGTATTCCTCCGCGAATCCACCAGCTTGCTGGAAGTTAGACTTCCTCACCAGGAAGTTGAAGGCTGGGTAATCATCAACCTCTCTGAGGGCTCTGAACACATGGCGGTAGGTCGTTGAGCCGCTGACGATGGTTGCCGAATAGACCATCCCGCTTGCCTGCCCTCGGCGCGAATCCTCTGGAGAAGTGATTCCTGGACCCCCTACTGCCGCCACGTCATCGTCCTCGAAGTAAGGAATAGCGTTTTTGAGCCAATAGCTATCTGGCGAGGCGTCTGAGTCTATGAAAGCGATGATTTCCGAATCCGTCTCCTTTGCCCCCTCGTTTCTCTTTGCGAAAAAACCCGCGTTTTCGCTGAGAATAACTTTTACATCCTCAAACCCAAGGTCGCTCGCGGGCATTTCGTTTGAAACCAGGACAATCTCGAAGTTCCGATAGTCTAGCTCTTTGCATCCCTCGATACATTCGCGAACCATCTCTCCTACTCTCGCTGCTGGTATCACGATGGAAACCTTCGGCTCTTTTTCGATGAGAGGCTTGAGGGGGCTTTGGTAATACTTGAGGAAGTGAAGCCTATAAAAAAGGGCGAGGGTGTCAACGATGATGCCTCGTATGTCATCCCATTTGATTCTCGTGGCTATCCTCTGGAAGTCGAGTTTCACTGGAGCCTCCGCTATCTTGTATCCAAGCTGGTGGGCAACCAGGAGGAGTTCAAGATCAAGCACGTATTTCTTGTTCAGCATGCGGGGGAATGTGCGAGAAAGCACCTCTCTTCGAAACAGCTTCAGGCCGGTTTGCGTATCCTTTAAGGGGAGGTGGAAGAGAAGCTTGACGAGGGAATAATAAACGGCGCTATATATTTTCCTGGAGGTTGGATAATTAACCTCCGAGAGCGGATGCCTCTTGCTTCCGATGACTATGTCCGCATGGGTTTCTTCCATCACCCCTAGAAGCGTTTCTATCTGGCTGGGGTGGAGGTCGAGGTCGGCGTCCAGAAAGCAGACGAGCTCCATTTTGGATGTCTGGAAGCCGCTTTTGAGGGCATTTCCTTTGCCCAGGTTTTTTTTGAGGTTTACCACCGAGACGCCCTCGAAGTCCCTCTTTGCGCGGCTTGCCTCCCCTAGAGTGTCATCGTTGCTTCCGTCATTTACCACCACTATCTCATAGGCGAATTTTCGCTTCGAAGAGATTTGTGTCATGGCGCGGGATGTCTCTTTTACCATGCGGTAGATTACTTTTTCCTCGTTGTGGGCGGGGATTATTACGGAAAGGCCATTGTTGTAAGCCATCCAGTTTCCTTTAGTAGGTTTCTACTTTCACGTCGCCGAGGCTTATGGTTGCCTGGTAAATCCCGCCAAATAAGAGCTGTTGCTCTAGTGCTACTTGGGTTTTTTTACCCTTGACGCTGAGCTCGAGAGTTTTGCCCTTGGGGCTTACCAAGACTTCTGGGAGAATTATGTTTATGGATTCTTTTCCTTTGAGGACTCCCTTCCAGAGAATCTTTTTCCCATCTTTAATCTCTATTTTTTGGTCAAAGGGGTTGTTTGCGATGGGTATCTCTACTCTTGTTCGAACTGTTTTTTGAGTCTGATTTACGAGCCAGAGCTTCGCTTTATTCTCCATGAGGCGGACGGTTACGCGCCCCTCATCCACGTACGGAGCGCTTACATCCCCTCCAAATACTGGGATTACCTCTGCCTTTCCCGCGGTAATTTTGAAAAGATACGCGTCACCAAATTCGTCTTTGCTTTCGAATTTTTCCACCAGTTCGAAACCCACTGGCATATGGCGGATTTCCTTTTCCGCCTTTCCTGTCCCAGAATTCAGCTCGAAGAGCTTTCCAAAATAGACCGCGTAATCTATCCCTAAGCTTTTTAGGATTGAGGGGGTTTGAGGATTGAATGGGTTATAGACCGTCCTTGTAAAAGCCTCGGCGTCTGAATACCCGAACGGTTCCAGCCCCTGGTGATTGAGAAGTGGCTTTTCAAACTCTCTCTGATAGAAAAGATAGCGCTCGGAACTGAAATATCCAGGCTCGAAGATGGGATAGAACACGCACGCGGAATGAGATGGAAGCTCAGATATCCTCTCATATACCTCCGGGAGTTTTCCAAAATCGAAGTTCTTGAAAGGTGGAAGAAGGAGGGACTCGAGGGCGAACGCGACAACCACGAGCGAAAGGACGCATTGCTTGGTTTTACCCTTTAATCTCTTAAGGAGTTCCGAAAGCCCGAGGGAGGCGAGGAGAAGGGTCGAGATGATCACCATTATGCTCAACCTGTAAATGGCTCGGAGGTCAGGAACGGTGATTGTAAAAAGCCAACTCGGCGTGTAAATTTTGGCGCTTCCGATATAGTAATAAGGAGAAAGGGAAAACAGAAAACAGATGATTGCCGCTGTTGTGAGCCCCCATGCTATGTCGCTTTTCCCTTCGAGGTTCGAGCGACTTTCTGTTTCGAGTGTTTCCTCTTTCTTTTTTCTCCTTTGCTTATGTATGCAGACAAGCGCATAGGCGCCAAGAAGAATTCTGCTCCACCCCAGGTATGCTCCTGACCTTACGTCAAAATAGAGGGTATTCTTTTTCCTCATCTCTTGGATGATGCGAGCCGCGAGACAGTTATCGTCCCTCGGCAGGACATAATTGCTCGGTTTCGCGGAATTGCTTGCGACTGCCGCTTCTCCCCGCTCGGTAAGAATAGATTCCCGCACAGGGAATTTCTTGGGGAAAGAGGAAGAGGTGCCGAGGAGATAGATTGCAATGGTTCCAAAGAGAAAGCAGGCTATTACGGCGAGGCTAGCGAGAAGCTTTTTTTCCCTTTCGTGCGGCGAAGAAAGCGCGTTTGTCTCTTCCATGGGATTTCCCTTGAGCCTAATTTTTTTGTGGATGAGGCGCCCGGCGAGGAAAGCCACCGAGAAGATAGCTATGAAGAGGGCGTAGTGCAGATTTGTCCAGGCAACCAAAAGCGCGCTTCCGGCGAGAAGGGCCGACCTCTTCGCGTTGGGATTTTCCAAAAAAGAGAGAAGCGCAAGTATGTAAAGAGGAATCCACTGGATTGTTCCAAGGCTTAACTCCATCGAGTTATTAAGAACTATATATGGGCAGCACATGTATGCGAAACCAGCGAGTGCTGCTGGAAAGCGCCCCGATGTTATATGTCGGGCGAGAAAATACATGGTGATTCCCGAGAGAAAAAAGCTCGAGAATATGAAGATATTTACGGCTACTATTTCCCCGAAGAGGCGTGTGAGGAGGAGGGCGGGGTATTCAAGGAGGGGAGCCATTGAAAATTTCTGAAAGTATGTTCCGAATGGGTAGCCAATAATCGGACAGAAGGAGGGGGTTCCTCCGAAAGAAGAAGCATTGGTCCTCCACCACCACGCCCAGCTCACTCCCATGTTGTCGCATGGAGTTCCAAACATGGAGTTTTGCAGATTGCAAACGAGCGGCCATGTCACCAGTACCGCCACCCCGAAATAGAAGGCGAATATCCACACCTCAGGTGGAACTCGACCCAGTTTTGAAATCTTTTTTGAAGGTGTGTCCATCTTGCATCCTTAAAAAGTTTAAGTTTTGGTAAGACAAGATAGCGCTC
>JAQURN010000110.1 GCA_028715585.1 Actinomycetota bacterium
GGTTCAACACATTCCGCTTGCACCTTAAGTAGAAATAATATCAACGGTACAAAAACTAAATAAGGCTTCGGAGACTCGGCTTTTTTACCATGGCCAAAAATCTCCACTTAATCGCTCTTCGAACATACCCTCTTTTTCTCCTCATAGTTTCTGGTAAGATGTTCGTCCAGTAAAAAGACAACCACGCGCGCTGGAGGCACAATTGCACTGGACTACTCACATTCTGGTAGGGGCAGCAACCGGACTCATGATGAAAAAACCCATCCTTTCAGTTCCAGCAGGGCTAACCGAACACGTAATAATGGATGTCATTCCACACCGAGATTTCCAAAGCCGTCTCGGATACATTTTGGACACGCTCATCGGCATTGGAATTTTCACCGAGCTCATCCGTTTTCAAAAAAACTCAAACGCCTCAGACGCCAAGGCAGCTGTTTGGGGGGGGATCTCCAATGCTCTTCCAGATGTAGAGCTCTTATTGAACCTTTTTGAAAAGCTCCCGCGAGAGAAACGCTTGTTTCCAACACACAATGGAACCTTGCCTCATGGAATAGAATACTTGGGCATGAGCTCACACGTACCTATCATGCTCGAGGCTGCTGCAACGGGCATCTCGATTTTTATTCTCGGCAAGCGCTTGAAAAATAGCTTCGAACGCGGCGCCTAAAGAACGCTCAGAGTATGGTGAATTCTGGGAATTACTCTCACATCATCAAAAAACTCGATTGCTTTCTTTTGAAGATTGAGTAATTTCTCTGCCCGAACTTCCACTTCTCCCCTACGACCGGTAACCGGCTGTATGACCACGACCGGCTCTCTGGGTACCCTTTTGACCAACTTCAGCCCTTCCAGAAATTCATCCTCATCAATTGATTGTGTCACCACAAATTTTACGAAAAGGTGCTTTACGTCGCAGCGCAACAAAAATTCAAGATTCTCTTCAAAGCGATTTTCTTCGCCAGTTGCTGAAGAGAGTTTTATGTCGCAGCTGGCGAAGCTCAGATATTTGACTAATCTTGGAAGACAATCGGGAAGCGTGCTGTTCGTCTCCAGGTAGAACTCGTAATTTTTCGACTGGAGACGGGGAAGGAGAGATTCGAGAAAATCAACCTGAAGCAAAGGCTCTCCTCCCGTTATCGAAATCATGCGAAGTCCTGGAAACGCTAGCCTTTCCACTAGGTTTTCTACGTCCTCCAGAGAAAGTGGATTTGGGATGTATTCGAAATTCCCGGTTCCTGGTGATGTCTCAAACCTGCATGTCGCGCTCAAGTGCCTTGCCTGAGGAGTGTCGCAGTAAGCACAAGAGAGATTGCATCCGCCGAAGCGCAAAAATATCTGCCTGCATCCAAGAAGAGGTCCTTCCCCTTGAACGGAATCGAATATTTCCTCGAGGTTACCCTTTTCAGCCAAATGGGCTCCTCCTCCAAAAAACGCCAAGATTATTTAGTATGCGGGACGAACTTTGCTAGCGTCCTCATCCAGCTTTTTCAATTCCTTGATGAAACGCTTCACCGCTTCAACCGCAAAGCCGTCTATTTGCTCGACACCCAGCTCCTCGAGCCCCGTGGTCACCGCCGGTGTGCCCTCAGTCTTGATATTCAAACCAAGGTGAATCAAGCCGGAAACAGGGCTCACGGTAGCCACTGAAACGCTCAATTTTCCTCGTCTTTCCTCTGTCGGTGGGTAACCATAGATGTTGTCGAATTCTCTTTCCACCGCCGCGTCATCAGAGATGAACTCCACTAATGTCTCGGTAAAGGAAGTCACGAGAAGCCTCTGGACAAGAACTGCCTCCTTCATGGAAAGCCCAAAATACTCGACTATGAAGTGCAACATGTCTGGTGAATATATAGAGGCGCCTGCTTTTTTATCGGCAAGGTCCACCATGTACTCCTCTTTTACGTTGCAGGGACCGCGGAAGAAAACGACGCTGTCTCCGTGGATATCGTGCTGCGTAAATGCCCACAGAGGCCTCAACTGAGAGCCGTCGTATTCGATATTTTTGCCCTTCAGGTATTTGCCTTTCATGTATTAAACCTCTCCTTCAAACGATGCCCAGCTATCGGAAGATTCCCAAACCCTTGCGGAATCTATGTCCACAGAAATTCCTCCACCATCCAGTTTGCGCTTTATGTTCTCATACACATAACGCGCGATGTTTTCAGCGGTAGGAGGCATCTCATCAAAAGGCGAAATCTCGTTGAGATACGCATGGTCAAACGGCGATATCACCTCCCCCAGAGCTTTAAGAGCAAGGTCAAAATCAACAATCATGCCTTCTTCGCCAACTTCCTTCGCCCGGAAGACGACTTCGACTTCCCAAGAATGGCCGTGTAGCTTCGAACACCTCCCTGGATGGTTCTCAATTTTGTGAGCGGCGCTGAAGCCGGCCTTTACTCCTACCCTGTACATACGTTCTCCCTGAAACTTCACCGAGCCCGATTATAACACTGGCAAAGCGTGGTTCTTGCCTTTAGATATTTTCACCCAGAACCTGGATGAAATTCTCGAGTCTTGATCTTGCCGGGGCACTCAAGCCTCCTGGACAATCTGCTTCGATAGTTATCATGGGGGTCTCGAGCCGCTCAGAAAAAATGACATCCTCGAGGTTTCGATAACAAAAACTCTGCACGTAATGAATGATCCCATCCACCCCCCTCCGCTTGCACTCCCTGTTGATATCCTCACATCTACCCCTTACTGAATAGGGATAAGTATACGCAAGATACATGCCAACGAGACTTGCTCCAGGGAAAGGCATCGAATACTGCCGCTGGACCTCGAGAAACACAAACCGAGCTCCAAGGGATTCCGCAAAAGAAAATATTTCGGGGTCGATGGGAGGAACTCCCACATAACCAAGGCGGATTTCCCTCTTGAAAGGCAGGCCGCTTCTCCTGTCCATAGGGTCTCTGAAATTCACCGATTCGATAAACTTCTCGAGCTTCCTGGTGTAAAAAAGGGGCTCGCCCCAGAAATCACTCGAGCTTACAAGCCATGAATGGTTCTCCAGTCCACTTACCTTGTTCTCCTTCCAGCAAAGCCTATCGAGTTCCCACAGGTTTTCTCTTGTACGCCGTAGCCGACTTATCCATTTCTCCGCCTCTCCCATTGAGGTACCAAGCTTCTTTGAGAGTTTAACCATCTCTCTCTCGAGCGCGCCTTCATCCTTCGGCAAGGGAAATGAAAAGGGTATGACTTCCACCCCCTCCCAATCCAATGCCTCGAGCAGTACCTGTGTCCCCGAGCAGTCTCCCCTCACCACTCCAATGACGCGCCGAGGCGCGCCAAGCCCAACCACCGCGCCAAAAATTCCTTTGAGCCATGAGCATGTCCCTTGAGGAAACCCTTTCTCGAGCGCAAGGTCAATATAAGCCTGGGGATTGTCGCTAGAGACGAAGAGGTTGTTTAAGTCAACCGGCTTGAGACCCGCCGCGAGTATTATCTCCACGGGCAAGGTAGTAGTAAAGCCAATCGAATTTTCACCAGGGACAGTACAATTTTCGTTCATCACCGGGGACGTAGCCTTATAACCGTTTCCCCTACCAGTTCATATCCACCGGGAACAGCACGAAGGCGACCACCAAACAAATCGGGGTCGTGCGAGAAAATAACGGTCGAGCCTTTCCCGCAAGCCTCCTCGAGGTATTTCTTTTTCTGGGTGTAGGTTTCTTGAGGGAACATATCCCACGCCATCAACCAGTTGAGCCTGAGATGAGAAGAGGTAGGAACGAGGTCACCAAGGTAGATGAGTTCCTCTCCCTCACTTCGTATCCTCACGATTTCGTGCCCGGCGGTATGCCCTCCTGTCAACTGGACAAATACGCCTTCTTTGACTTCTTCGTCACCATCAACCAGCTTCAAAAGTCCAGCCTTCTCGAGAGGAAAGTAGTCATCTGGGATGTAGGACCCCTTAGCAAGGGGATGGGGATTTAAAGCTTCCTCCCATTCTCTTGCTTGGACCATGAATTTCGCGCCTGGAAAAGAAGGGGTCGCGTTCCCACCATCTCCCCAGAAAGTGCTTCCCCCCGCGTGATCGAAGTGAAGATGAGTGGCAATCACAAGGCTTATTTCTCCGGGGTCGCTGCCAATCCCCAGGAGTGCGCCTCGCGCGTCCATTTCACGAAGAGCGTATATATCCCGCGCCGCGTCATCGTATTTTAAGCCCATCCCCGGTTCCACCAATATCCTCTCATCACCTACTTTCACAAAAAGGGAATTGACATTCAGGCGAATGCGATTTTTTTCGTCGGGTGGAGCTTTCCTTTCCCAGAGAGCTCTAGGGATGAATCCAAACATGGAGCCTCCATCCAGGCGAAAGCGCGAAGAAACCATTGGTTCTATTTCCACCTTACCTACGCGAAACATATTTTGGGAACTCCCCTTTCAGAAAATAACTTTGATAAGTACATCTGGTATCATATACAAACGCAAACGGGATTCAACGATATTCCATTTGAAAATCGAGATAAGCGGCAAAGCAAAGGGGTGTGAAGCAAGGTTTCAGGTTATGTAGTACCCGAGATTTAGAGGTGTTCGACTTTGCCAAAGCCGCGTACATATCGCTGGCCAAAGAAAGAAGGTGGATTTACATACGTCGAACTCATGATAGTTATCCTCATTCTTGCAATCCTCGTCGGGATAGCAGTCGTCTCGATGAGTTTTGCCCGGGAAAGGGTAAATAAATCCGCCTGCAAAGCAAA
>JAQURN010000111.1 GCA_028715585.1 Actinomycetota bacterium
TTATCGGCCTAGGAAATCTCGGGATGGAGCACGAAGAGGTTCAAGAAGTAGATGTTAACCCGCTGATAATAGACCGCGATGGGAATCCGGTTGCGGTTGATGCGCTGGTCGTGCTCCGGAGCGCCTAAAGCAGCAGTGGAGCACGCAAAAGTTTTTTGTCTCGGAAATTTTCTTCGCGAGGGGAGATATGTCGTCCCCAATGTGTAAACTCACTTCACGCCAGATGTATTATGTCTGAGTGGTATCTGATGGTACCTCTTCCATGGGAGGTAAATTGAGCAGTATAGCTTCTGAGTCACATTTTGGCGAAGCACAGATTCCCAGGGACGCGAACTTCGTTTATGACTATTCGCTACGCCGGGTACCAATGCCGATTATTTCTTACATGGCTATATCCGATGTCAGCGGAAAATATGACGAAAAAGAAGAAAACCCTGCTCGACTTTCGCTCAAGCTGCTCAAAGAAGTGGTCGAGCCTCAACTAATAGCGGAGGAGGAAACAGATACTCCTTCTCTGCAAAAATTGTTGAGCGACGCCTTTGACTACATCGATGAAAAACTAACCCAAGCCAATGAAAAATCGAAAACCAGCTTCGGTGTTTCGCTCACGGTAGTCATTGCTGACCGAAAAAAGGCGCATATCTTCCACGTGGGCACTAACAAAGTCTATCTCCTGCATGAAAGGCGGCTTTATGATGTGACCCCCTCAGTTTCTTCCTCTCCTGCTTCACCGCCGAATGAGAACTCCAAGCTCTTCACCGAATCCGAAGACTCTGATAACAAAACTCAAGTCCCTGTGCCAGAGAAAATAGAAGGCAACAACTTGCTGGGGCAAAACAAAAAATACGACATCGCTTATAACGAAGTGGAAATCGCCCCTGGCGACACGATTATCATCTCAAGCGATGGCTTATGGAAAAACGTCAGCGGGGAAGAAATAGCAGAAGACCTTCTCTCCGCTTTGAGCATCCAGAGGAGCGCAAGCAGGCTCGTGCGCCTGTCCTTCAGCAGAGACGCATCGGATAACGCCACAATGTGCGCTTGGAAATATGTGGTCGAGAAACCGGAAGAACTAAAAACCACCGGCAGGGCTGTTCAAAAGCGCAAAAGCAAAGCTAGGAATGCCGCGTCAACCGCGCTTATGGTCTTTGTCCTCTGCGCCATCTTCGCAATCGGGTTTGCGCTTGGTTGGAGAATCGGAGATGGCTTGAAAAAACCAACCGAAAAAAAGGCAGAGGTAAAAAGTGAACAGGCAAAGGAAGTGCCAAAGGAAACCAAACAAGAAAACGTCGAGAAACCCAAGCAAGAAACGACGAAGGAGGAAGCGCCCCAAACCGCGTTTCCAAAAACTGCCTTTGTAAAAGGCGCGGGGGTCAGGATGCGAACAAGCCCCAACCCCAAAGCTGGTATAGTTGGGCTCTTGAGAGACGGGCAAGAAATTACAATTTTAGAAGAGGTAATGGGCACCGACGGCAAAACTTGGTCAAAATGCCGAGGAATAGTAAGAACAGGCGGAAAGGACGTCACAAAAGAAGGCTACATCAGAAGTGATTTGTTAGCGCAGAAAGAAGAAAGCTAACTCTGCGTGTCGCCAAGCTGATGCCGCATCTAGATCTCTGAACCCTCCTCACGGCGCTTGATGGCGCAGGATCTCCCACTCGGACGATATTACATCAGATTCGCGTTCGCTTGAGGGCATGTCTAGGTCCCCACACATGGTGAAAATGTTTGATGAAATGTGCTAGAATAATTGCACCGTTCTTATGGATTTGGGGATTCTTTTGATGATGAAGTGGTTATCCTTTACCGCGTCGGTAATTCTTGCACTTTCGTCATTTGCGTTAATGGCAGCCATCGCAACAGTGCCCGCATGCCTTCCCAATTCGGTCGCTACTGCTACATCCGCAACATCTTCTAACTGGTACCTCGCGGAAGGCTCCACCGCGTGGGGCTTCTTAACACAAATCTCAATGGAAAATCCCAATCCAGAAGATGTAACCGCGAGAATTAGTTACATGACTGAGCAGGGAAAGATGGGCCAGCGGGATGTGGTGCTTCCGCCTGAGAGCCTAACCTTTCTTGATCCCACCAGCGATGTTGGAAATGTTGATTTCTCCGCCACCATCGAATGCCTCGAGGGAGAAAGCATCGCAGTGGACAGACTGATGAGATGGGAAGTAAGCACCGATTCTTCGTCCATAAAGACCGAGTTTCACGGGTCGATAGGGACAACAAGCCCAAGTGATTCCTGGTATCTAGCGGAGGGATCTTGCGCCTGGGGGTTTGAATGTTGGATCCTGGTTTTGAATCCAAACACCCAAACCGCTGGTCTGACTCTCACTTTCATGACCGAGGAGGGCCAGCAGATAGTGGCACATGAGCAGGTGGGCTGCTACTCACGTGCAACCTTCAATATGCGCGAGTACATCGGCGAGAAGGATGCTTCGGTGCTAATAACCTCCGACGCCCCGGTGGTGGTGGAAAGATCCATGTATCGAAACTCTCGCTGGGAGGGCGCGAACACTATCGGCGCTACCGAGCCATCACAAGTGGTCTTGCTAGCAGAGGGGAGCACGAATTATGGCTTCACCACTTATTTACTGATCCAAAACCCGAATTCAAACTCAGCAAATGCATCCTTGACCTTTCATACCACGACAGGTCCAGTTGCAGGACCTGTCTTTGAGATCCAACCTCTGTCTAGGAAAACGCTATGCCTAAATGATTACTTGAAGAATACGGATTTTGCCCTCGAAGTATCAAGCTCTGTTTCAATTGTGGCGGAGCGGGCGATGTACTGGGAATCAGGAACGTCCGCAGGTGAGTTCTCCACTGTTTCTATGGGAATGACCTTGCCCCACAAGAGGATCTATTTGCCTACCGGGGGGACCGATGGTATCACCGAGGAAACTTGGACATTAGTTCAGAACCCTAATGAGAGCGAAGTCGAGATAGAGGTGTATTATCTGAAACATAGCGGAGGCGTGACGAGGTTCACCGAAACGATCCCCTCTCATAGTCGCCGCAGCTACAGGATGAGCGAAAGGGCCAATTCGAAGTTGCTTTCAGCGTCTGTAGTAGTGGAGTCCAAGACTCCCGGTCTGGGGATTGTTGCAGAGAACGCTCTCTATTATTCCTCTCAATCCCATTTTCAAGCAACAAAAGGATTTCTTCCATGGACTGCCGGGGCGGCCATGACCGGCGGGTGGGAAGATTAGACAGAAAGGATAAATATGCAACAAGATAACTCGGGGAGCAGATAATGAAGAAAGACCATCGTTGCTGGTTCTTGATGTCCATCATTACGGTCTTCTTGCTCACTTCGGCCTTGCTACTTGCACCGCAGTATATAGTATATGGGGAAGCGAGACCTATGGGGGCGTGAAGCAGATCGAGGAGCCAACTTGTAGCAAATTGGTATTGGCGGCAAGGGTTTTCCCGAGCAGGGTGTGAAGCAAGAAGAACAAGAAGAGAGACAAGAAAATCGTTACAATAGATTCGGTTATTCTCCAGGAAACTCTGCATGTCGCCAAGCTGATGCTTCGGGCGCTTGCAATTTGTGGTATCATCCTCGAGGAAGAATGGAGTCAAGATGTCAAACGTATGCGAAATATGCGGAAAAAAACCGTCAACCGGTTTCAATGTAAGCCATTCACATAAAAAAACGAAAAGGCACTGGGAGCCGAACCTCCAAAAGGTGCGAATTGTGGTCAATGGCCACCCTCGCACCGCCAAGGTATGCTCTAGATGCTTAAAAACCGGCAAGGTGCAAAGAGGCTAACGCGCCTTGCCCTCAAGCAAAACTTTTCCGGAATCTATGTCATAAATTTTTATTTCGCCCTTTTCCAAAAGCCCCGCGGTTCGAGCGGGTCTTTCTTGTTTCGGAAGGGAAGGGCTCCCAGGGTTGACAAAGGTTACTCCCGTAGCATTTTCAATCTTGGGGATGTGTGTATGCCCCTCGAGCACCACATCTATTTTCCCTCCCCCTGCCATCTTCAAAATCTCTTCCCGACTGTACCTGTGCCCATGCGTTATCAGAATTTTAATCCCCTCGATGCTCGCGAACGCAAAATCGGAAAGAATATGGCTCTGAAGCGCCATCTGGTCCACTTCACTGTCGCAGTTTCCCCTGGCGTGAATCAAGGGAACGGGGAACGAATTCAATAACTCAGCGAGCCTCCTGGGATCATAGGTATCCAGGATGGGATTGAAAACTCCATGGTATAAAACATCACCCGCGTGCAGAACGAGATTAACGTTTCCAATGGTGCTCAAGGCTTTTTCCCACCCAGTGGGGTCGCCATGTGTGTCGCTTATAAGAAGAACCCTCATTTCATACCTCCGTCTCAATTTCCAAGGCAGCGAACGGATTAGCGCAGGGAACGCCACTTCCAGGCGAGATTGCCTTTCTCTTCGAAGAAAGAACAAAATTCCTGGCAAGCTCAACGGATGTTTTTAGTTCGCGCCCAAGAGCCAGGTTAGCCGCCAGTGCGGCGGAAAGAACACAGCCCGTTCCATGCACTCGCTCATCAGCTACCCAGGGAGAAGTATAGGTTACGAAATCAGCTCCGTCATAGTAGAGGTCGCACGCCACCTTCTCTTCAGCCTTCTCCAAGGGAAAGCCCTTCACTAGAACGGCTTTTACCCCCATT
>JAQURN010000112.1 GCA_028715585.1 Actinomycetota bacterium
ATATGCGCCTGGATTGGGATTTAGGGCCCTGATGAACCTTTCAATTTGCTCCGCGGGCTTTGAACAATTTATGTTGGACTCCTCTTGGGTAATCGGTGGAGCATATGTCGCCATTTTCTCATCTTGGGGCAATGGCGTTATCTCGCCATTCGCGAGCCCGTCAAGAGTCTGAACCAAAAGCCTTGCCCCCTTACTTGAAAGCAAGTCCATAAGCGTTCCAGCAGTATCCCTCTCCCCTATCTCGACCTCCTGGCTCAGCAAAATATCACCAGCGTCGAGGCGCTCGTTAAGGAGTATCGTGGTTACTCCCGTAATATCCGCTCCATCCATTATCGCTCGCTGAATGGGAGCAGAACCGCGATATCGCGGCAGAAGAGAAGGGTGAAGATTCACAAAACCGTATGGTGGGATGTTAAAAAGTTCGGGAGGGATGAGCTGCCCATAATCCGTTACGACTCCCACGTCAAATTCGAGCCTCGTAAAAAAATCCAGAGTCTCCTCCGATTCGAGGTCTTCGGGCTGTAAAAGAGGAAGAGAGAAATCTTTTGCAAACTGGACAAGGGGAGTAAAGGCAGTCTTGAGCCCACGTCCCCTAGCTCGCGCACTAACCCCAACTACCAAAACAACCTGGTGGCTGCTTTTAAGCAAATGGCGAAGGGGTTCGATGGAAAATTCGCCGCTGCCAAAAAAAACAACTTTCAAGATTTGCAAAGGCTCCTTTAGGAGTTCTGCCACTGTTTCTGGAGGGTGAGTTCCTGGTATTCCTCCAACGCTTTCTTTCTGTCTTCTGGGCTCAGGTGGTCTATCATGAGGATTCCATGAAGATGGTCACATTCATGCTGAATCACCTGCGCCAGAAACCCTTCCGCCTCGAATACCACATGATGGCGGGAAAGTAGCATGCAAGATAGCTTAACCCAACGATAGCGAGGAATGGTTACGTAAATCCCAGGGAGGCTCAAACATCCTTCCTCTACCATCACTTCGTCACCGTGATCGATTATGGAGGGATTTATAAAGCACCTCACCCCGTAGCCAACATCGTAAACGAACATCTTCTTGAGCGATCCTATCTGGGGAGCGGCAAGGCCAACTCTGCCTTCGGACGCGTGAAGGGTAGCACCCATCGTCCGCGTCAGTCTGCCCATCTCGGGGTCGCCTGGCGCAACCTCTATGCATTTCTCTCTGAGTACGGGGTCCCCGAGGAGTCTTATTTTTTCCGGTCTCGACTTACCACCGCTAGGGCGACGCGTTATATTCCAGCCTCCTTCGCGAGAATTTCCTTCTTGTCCAACCTCTCCCAGGTAAAACCTTCCTCTATTCTACCGAAATGACCATAAGCCGCAGTTCTTTTGTATATGGGCTTTCTGAGATCGAGATTTTGAATAATGGCAGCAGGTCGAAAGTCGAAATGCTCTTGAATCAGATTTTCTATTCTCTCGAGGGAAATCTTTTCGGTGCCGAACGCCTCGCAGTAAACCGAAACCGGATGAGCTTTCCCTATAACGTAACCTACATGTATCTCAAAGCGATCAGCTAGTCCTGCCGCTACAATGTTCTTGGCAACATAGCGCGCCATGTAAGAGCCTGACCTATCGACTTTGCTCGGGTCCTTGCCGGAAAACGAGCCTCCGCCATGTCTTGCCACGCCGCCGTAAGTATCGACGATGAGTTTTCTGCCAGTAAGCCCTGTATCGGCTTTTGGTCCGCCCTCCACGAATTTGCCGGTTCTGTTGACCATAATCTGGGAATCATTATCGAGGAGCTCAGCTGGGATGATGGGTGTGATTACATGCTCGCGAAGATCTGGGGTAAGCAGAGCATCTACATTTACCTTGGGGTGATGCTGCGCGGCAATCACCACCTTGTCGACTCTTACGGGTTTTCCATCTCTGTACTCTACCGTTACCTGTGTCTTGCCATCGGGGCGTAAGTAGGGAAGTACCCCCGCCTTTCTGACATCAGCAAGGCGACGAGCGAGTTTGTGGGCAAGCATGATGGGAAGCGGCATAAATTCCTCCGTCTCGTTACAAGCATAACCCACTACTATCCCCTGATCCCCCGCTCCCATTTTCTCGAACTCGTCCTCTCTAGCCCCGGTTCTCTCCTCATCGGAGTGGTCAACTCCCATCGCTATATCCTTAGACTGCTGGTCTATTGAGGTAAGGACCGCGCAGGTATCACAATCGAATCCATACTTTGCCCGAGTGTAACCGATGTCTCTTATCGTGTCTCTTACAAGCGTTGGTATATCCACGTATGTGTCCGTGGTAATTTCACCGGAAACGATGGCAATGCCCGTCGTCACGAGGGTCTCACAGGCTACTCGCCCCCATGGGTCATCAGCGATGATCGCGTCAAGAACGGCATCACTTATCTGGTCAGCGATTTTATCCGGATGGCCCTCGGTAACGGATTCAGAGGTAAAAAGATACCTTTCTTTCGACATGATTCTCCTTTCTTTTAAGCAAAAACATTCTCTTGGGAAAGCATTTTATCAGCTTAGAACCGGTAGCTGGAAAGTGCCTAAACTCAAAGTGAGGATTTTGTCTCTTTCTTGATGAAATCCCCAGTCATTCCGTCAACAAAGACATGAAAAATCTCTGAGCCGGGCTGCGGAGCGCGGAAGTAAACATCCCAAATCCATTTGTATTTCGGAGCTGGCATTTCCTCCTTTATCGCGGAATAGTCCGCCTTGCACCTGAGCGCAACGTGGGGCTTTGCCGTCGGATTGTCTTTCATGTACTGAGCACCGCCGTTTCTGAGTGCTACCGTGAAAGCTTCGGGCGAATCGACTCTGAAATCTTCCGGCACCTGCTCACGATAAATTTTCCTCCCGTCGTCACCACCCCTATTCGAGGTAGGGCAATTTGGCCAAACTTTACCCCGGTTGTATATGACCAACATCTGTGAGCTTCTCTCTGGGGTTGGAGAAAAATAAAAAACCTCCCATATCCTGCTTTTCCCATCCTGGGTTATCCCATCGGGGTCATCTTCCTTTATATGTATAACCCAATTCTTCTTCTGCCATTTGTTCGCGGCAGGCTTGGTGAACTGACAAGCTTGGTAAGCGGTAACATATTCTGGTCTTCCCTCACTTTCGTTTCCAACTTCTTCTTTTTCTCCGCAACCAACAGCCAAGGTGGCGGAAAGAACCAGGAGGAAAGTTATAAGGAAACAAAAACGCCTGCGAACCTTCACTTTGCCAGCAACCTCTTTCGAATTCTTCGCATATTCATTGATATTTTAACCTACCACAAAAGCTTATATGAAACCTGCCCAGACATCCCAATCTCAAGCGCGCTCTCTCAAGTCCAATACTAATATGCTACCAATTTTTCTTGCCCTTTTCTCGAAGCCTTTGGGGATGGTGCCCCCGGCTCTCATAACCAGGTATTCAGGTTTTGTCAATTCTATGTGACCTGCCACTTCGGCAGGCGAAGCCACATCCTCGAAGAGAAGGATGGTCGGCTTGGTCTCGGTTTCTATCTTCTCGAGAGGACAAGGCTTCTTTGGAAGAAGAATCACAGACCCAGGATGATAGTTTTTCAGATAAAACGCGATAACCGGATTAAAGTTGCCGAGCGGCATTATGACACGCTCATCAGGGGTTATTCTCTCGTTCAAATAGCCGGCAGCCTTGTGATATTCGAGGGATATCGAATGAGTGTGGTCAACCTTCTTCAAAAAGGAAGAAAAGTTAGCGCGGGCACAGACAAAAAGGGAGAAGGCACAAATCAAAATCGCTACCGCGTAAGCTAGCTGGACCCGGGCTTTTGTTGCCATGGCTAATATCGAGTCAAAACCCCATCCACAAAGCAGCGCGATTGCCGGCAGAGCAGCGTAAACCATCCAGGGCGGCTTCCCCACCGATATGGACAAGATGAAATAGGCAACGAAAATCCACGCCAGGGGAAACAACGCCATTTTTTCACCTTCCCGCGGCGTACCCCGTTTAAGTCCAGAAGGGCGAAGGCGAAAGAACACCAAAATTATCGATGCCAAAAAGACGATGAAAATCGGCCATCCCAAATCGGTTACAAGCCTCGTGATGTGGGCATACCATGGCGCCGCCCAACTCGCGGACTCAGCGCTCCTGCCCAAGAAGAAATTGGCAAACTCGCTTGTGCTTTCCGAGAAAAACAGGTACCACCAGAAAGAAGTAAGAATGGCGATTCCAACGCTTTTCAAGAAATCCTTGAGCTCTTCCTTCGTGCCACAAATAGCGAGGAAGATAAAAAGCCCAGCGGGAAGAAACACGAAAATTTCCTTGGTGAGCATAGAGACCCCGAGGCAGACTCCAGCAAGGACATGCTTTTTTCGGAAGAAAAATAGCGCGAAGAGCAGACAAAAGAGAAGGGTGCAAGATTCCTGCTTCGCCCATGAGTCGAAAGTGCGGGCGGCGGGCATCACCGAGAAGAAGAAAGCCGCCCAAAGCCCTGCTTTCCAACCAAACCATTCTTTACCGCACTGGTATATAACGAATATGAGCGCGAGTGAAAACAGTATGGATAAAACCTCGAGAAAAATAGAGATTCCAAATCGCGAGGCACCCGAAACCAGCGCGAAAACCGCTCCCAAGCCGGTGTAAAGCGGAGGATGCCTGAAAAAGTTAGCGTAAAAGACGTCGTCGGGATGGGTTTCCGCCA
>JAQURN010000113.1 GCA_028715585.1 Actinomycetota bacterium
GCGGATGCGGTGGTAGTGAATGCCGGGACCTCCGCCGGAAGAGAGGATTTCACAAAATCAATTCTCGAGGAGATTGGAAGGGTCGCGGTTCACGGGGTCGCTATGAAACCTGGGAAACCGGTCGTTCTAGGGGTCGTTCGCGGAAAGCCTCTGCTTGGTCTCCCTGGTTTCCCGGTGGCGAATATGAGAGCCGCGGAAGAGTTTTTAGGTCCCCTTGTGTCCTGGTTTCTGGGGATTTCCCCCCGAGCCAACCTCCGTAGGATTAAGTGCAAGATGGCGAGGAAGATTCGCTCTGAGCCGGGTTTCGATGAGTTCGTACAGGTAAAGGTGGGAAGAGTTGGCGATGAACTCATTGCGGTGCCACTTGCGAGAGGGTCTGGTATCTCTATGTCACTTGTCAGGTCGGATGGCGATGTGAGAATTCCAGCTGACGCGGAAGGGGTTGTCAAAGGGGATGAGGTGGAAGTTTTCCTTCGGGGTTTCGATGTGGACCCTGAAGGCACCATCATCGCGGTTGGCAGCCATGACGTGGCTCTGGACATCCTTTCCAGTCATTTAAGAAGGGTCGATTCTCGCTATAGTCTTGCTTCCTCGAATGTGGGAAGCATCTCCGGCATACTCGCCATAAAGGAGGGAATCTGCCATATTGCTGGCACCCATCTCTTGGATCCGAAAAGTGGCGAGTTTAACATTCCCTATGTGATATCCCTTATCGGAAAGGAAGATTTAGCGCTCATGCACCTTTCCTGGCGCCTTCAGGGAATCATGGTCCAAAGAGGGAACCCAAAGGGAATAAGGGATTTTGGGGATTTGACTCGAAAAGAGGTGAGTTTCGTGAATCGCCAGAGGGGTTCTGGGACGAGATTGCTTCTCGACCACGAACTTTCTTCTCGCGGCATTTCCTCCGACGAAATCCAGGGGTATGAAAGAGAGGTCTTTACCCATACACAGGTAGCCGCGGCGGTTGCCTCAGGGACCGCCGATGCGGGGCTGGGCATAAAGGCGGCAGCAAAAGCGCTAGGCATCGATTTCGTGCCGGTAACAAAAGAGAGATACGACCTTTTGATAAGCAGTCCGTTTAGCCGTACCCCAGCTTTCGAGGCTCTCCAGCGCGCGGTTAAGGACCCATCTTTTAGAAGAGAAGTAGAGGCGCTTGGAGGCTATGAGCTTTCTGATTCGGGTAAGATTATTAGTTTAGAGGGATGGAGCGCGGAGGTTTGAATGGCATCAGGTAGGTATGAGGAGTAGGGGGGTGGAGGTTCTTTGAGGCGGGAAATGGACGGGGGAAAAGAGGAGTCTGCCGCGAGGGTAGATTATTTGAGGATATCCCTCACCGACAGGTGCAATCTTCGCTGCATATACTGCATGCCCAATGATGGGGTGAAGAGCTTTTCCAGGGAAGAAGTCATGAGATATGAGGAATTCGCTCAGTTCGTGGAATCCTGTGCTTCCCTGGGCATTTCCAAGGTAAGGATTACTGGAGGTGAGCCGCTCGTTCGCAAAGGGATTGTAGACTTTATCCGAATGCTTGCCTCCGTGGAGCTGCCTCTCCAGATATCTATGACCACAAATGGGACACTGCTTGGAGACCTTGCGGAGGATTTGCGCGACGCGGGGCTCAAAAGGGTGAATATCAGCATAGACAGCTTGGAAGAGGAGAAATATCGGACTATGACGAGAGGCGGAAACCTTGCCGATGCGCTGCGAGGCTTAGAGGCAGCCATCCGCGTCGGGTTTTCACCGATAAAGGTGAATACAGTGGTTCTGCGCGGGGTGAACGACGATCCATCTCTTCTCGCGAGGCTAACGTTCGAAATGCCTGTACACGTACGCTTTATTGAATACATGCCTTATTTTTCTCAGCGGGGCAAGTGGTTCGTTTCCAATGACGAAACGAAAAAGAGGCTGGAGAGAATTGGAAGGCTCGAAGAAGCTGAGTCGCCAGCTGGTTCTGGCCCAGCAAACTATTTCAAGTTTCCCGGAGCAATGGGCACGATAGGTTTCATATCACCCGTTTCGTCCCATTTCTGCCGTAGTTGTAACAGGTTGAGAATTTCTTCTGATGGGAAACTGCGAACTTGCCTTTTTGAGCGGGATGGGATTGATGTAAAGAGAATTATAAGAGGCGGCGCAAGCGCTCGAGATATAAGGTCGGTGGTTTCGTCCGCGCTGGAGAGGAAGCGTCGCGAGGGCGGAAGTAAGCCGCGAGACGGGGTTATACCCGCTGAGTGGAATCATATGTCCAGAATTGGGGGCTGATTTTGAAAGAAAATGAAACTCCTGGAGAGGTTCAGGCAGGGTCCTCTGGAGAAGTGAGAATGGTGGACGTCGGCGAGAAAGAGGTAAGCCGGAGGGTGGCGGTAGCGGAAGCACTTGTTTCTATGTCCCCCTCCACTATCTCGCTCATTTTAGAGGGTAAGATTCCAAAAGGGGATGTGTTCTCGGTAGCGAGAATCTCGGGGATAATGGGCGCGAAAAGGACGCCTGAACTCATTCCCCTCTGTCATCCTATCCGTGTCGATAGTGTTGAGGTCGATTTCCAGGTTGAGGCGGAAAGCGGAGTCATCAGGGTAGAAGCAGTTAGTAGAGCTACTGATAGGACCGGCGTCGAGATGGAAGCAATGGTTGCGGCGGCTATTTCCGCGCTTACCATATACGATATGTGCAAGCAGGTGGAACACGGCATCGAGATTTCCTCGGTACGCCTTCTAAAAAAGAGTGGGGGCAGGTCGGGCACCTGGTGGAGCAAAAAATCCAACAGGGAGGAGCGATGATGGAGGCATGGGTAGTATCTGTGAATATCGCGGAGGAGGCTGGGGGTCCTAAACACCCGGTAGAGTGGGTAAAAGCAGTGGAGAATTTTGGCTTGGAGGGAGATGGTCATGCCGGAAGTGCTGAAAGGCAGGTCAGCCTTCTTGCTGATGAAAGCGTCGATTGCATGAGAGAAAAGGGGCTAACCCTTTCGCCAGGCGCTTTTGGAGAGAACCTCACCACCAGGGGGATAGAACTCGTGAAGCTCGAGCCTGGAGCGAAATTGAAAGTGGGGGGCGAGGCTGTGCTTGAGGTGACACGAATTGGCAAGGAATGCCCCGAACCCTGTGCCATATATAGGGCTGTGGGGGATTGCGTCATGCCAAGGGAAGGCATTTTTGCCCGTGTTCTCTCGGGTGGCATGGTACGGAAGGGCGACAGGATAGTGGTGCAATGACGAGCGGAAAAAAGCAGTTCACCGCCTTCGTGGTTGTGGTCTCTGACAAGGCTTCTCGAGGTGAGAGGAAAGACGAGAGTGGTCCTCTTTTGGAAAAGCTACTCCAGGATTCAGGCTTTCGTGTCGGAGGAATGAAAATCATCCCCGACGACATCGACCAGATACGCGCAACCCTTATAGACCTTTCCCGCGGGGGAATTGATTTTGTGGTCACTACGGGGGGCACTGGCGTTTCGTCAAGGGATGTGACTCCGGAGGCTACCCGTGAGGTGATAAAGCGCGAGATTCCAGGTCTTGCCGAAGCCATGAGGGAGGAAAGCAGGAAAAGCACCCCCAACGCGATGCTCTCACGCGCCCTTGCGGGCACGAGGGACCGAACCCTCGTTTTGAATTTGCCCGGAAGCCCTAGGGGTGCCATCCAGTGCTTGCAAATCGCACTGGACGCGGTTTCCCATGCTCTCGAGATTATCAATGGAGAAACATCGGAATGCGCTCAGGGGCATTGAAGGGCTGGCTTCGCGTTTTGATTTTATTTCCGAGCTAGTTTCCAGGGCAATCTGTTAGAATATAGCCAAAATTTCCTCTTTGCAGCGAGAAAGTCGGTGGAGGTTTGAATTGCTAGTCGAGAAACTGGTAGATCTCATAGGGAGTGAGGCGGATGAAATGGCGAGAGCCTTCTATGAAGGAGTCAAAAATTCCCATTACACCCCTCACATAAACGACATTCCTCCCGAAGAGGTCTTGCGGATGGCTACCAATGTTTACGCGCACCTGAATGGGTGGTTGATTTCCTCTTCGAACACGGAAATCGCCGAGACATACAAGAAGTTTGGAAGTTCGCTTTACTACAAGGGTTTCAGGATGGAAGAAGTCCTCATGGTTTTGGTTCTCATCAAGCGCTACCTTTGGCTTCATCTGCTCGAGATGGGCCTCTTGACTACCAATATCGATGTCTATAAATCACTCGAGCTAAACAACAAGGTCGTGCTTTATTTCGATAGGGCTGTATATTACGCCCTGGTTGGTTTCAGAGACACTCGCGAGAGGGCCCTAGATAAGAAGAAGTAACAATCATAATAATTAGAGTGGTAGCTCTAAACAGGGTAATTGGTATTTTGCGGGTTAGAAACGTAAAGCCGGTTTTCTAAATATCTCTATATGTTTTTATGTTTTGGCGATTCTTTCAATCCAACGATCCGGGTTTTTTATTTCTCCCATGTCAGGCATGTTCTTCTCGCTTTTCCACACCAGATTCGCGAATTTTATCCCCTTTGCCTCCACGACATGGTTGATGAAACGTTCACCTTCTTTGTATTGCGTGAGCTTGAGATCGATTCCTATCATTCGCCTGAACAACTTTCCTATTGGGCTCCTTACGGTTCGCCTGCGCTCAAACCTTTGCTTCATCAGCGAAT